>JBDHDY010000763.1:0-2933 GCA_039591275.1 Gemmatimonadota bacterium
AATCACGGGATCCAGACGCCCGACGAAATCGAACCGGATACGCTCCGAGCTCGGATCCGAGAGCTGCTCGATGATGTCGTTCCAGGTAGTGACGGTATCGCCGTTGATGCGAGCAACCTGTGTGCCAAAGGGAAGCCCAGCGAGATCCTGTGCTGACGCCGGGAGGACGGTCGTGTCCACGCGGGCGATTCTCGTCGTAGGATCCACTCGGAGCCCGTAGGCGCCCGCCAGGAAGACGTAGACCGCGAAAGCGAAGAGCGCGTTCATCAATACCCCAGCCGAGATCACGATAATCCGAGCCCACAACGGTTTGTTCTCGAAGAGCTTCTCAGGTGGGAATTGGCGTTCGGTCGTTCCTCCCTCGAGTGCCTGGGTCGGGTCTGTATCCGGCTCCTCCCGGCTTGCCATCTTCACGTATCCGCCAAAAGGAATCCAGGAGATTAGGTATTCCGTCTCGCCATGCCGGAAAGACAGCGGCGTTACAGGACCCAGCCCAATGGAGAATCTGGGAACACCGATACCAACGGCCTTCGCAGCCATGAAGTGCCCCAGCTCATGGACGAAGATCAGAACGCCGAGGACGACTACCGCGGCGGCGAGGGTCAGGAGCATGCAGCCTCCGCAGTTTCACGTGCCCACCGGTCCGCCTCGAGAACTGCCTCGAGCCGATCGGCGGACCCGTTGGCATGCTGGTCGAGGACTTTGGCGATGACTTCCGGGATTTGTCCAAAGGCTATCCGGCGATCCAGAAACGCCTCAACGGCCACTTCGTTTGCCGCGTTGAAGACGGCCGGCGCCGTACCGCCTGTGCGACCGGCATTCACCCCCAGGGCGAACGTGTTGAACGCGTCGTGGCGCAGCGCCTCGAACGTGAGGTCACCTGAGGCCACCGGATCGAACCGCTTCACTCCCTGATCCGCGACCCTTGCGGGATGTGTGAGGGCGTAGAGAATCGGCAACTCCATGGATGGGTAGCCCACTTGAGCCAGGATCGATCCGTCCACGAACTCAGCGAAGCCATGCACGATCGATTGCGGATGGACAACCACTTCGATCGAATCATACCCGAGCCCGAACAAATGGTGCGCCTCTACGACCTCCAGGGCTTTGTTTGCCAGAGTTGCGCTGTCAATCGTGATCTTTCGTCCCATGCTCCAGGTGGGGTGGTTCAACGCCTCGTCCACGTTGGCTTTGGCCAGACGATCGGGTTTCCAGTCCCGGAATGGTCCTCCCGAGGCCGTCAGAATGAGTCGGGAGAGTTCCGTAGGTGCTTTACCGGTGATGCACTGTAGCACGGCGCTGTGCTCTGAGTCGATGGGGACGATTTCGCCTCCCCCCCGCTTGGCCGCCTGGGACACGAGCTCTCCGGCCATTACCAACGTCTCTTTGTTTGCCAGAGCGACGCGTTTACCCTGCTCCAATGCGGCCAGTGTCGCCTGCAGCCCCGCTGCTCCGACGATGGCATTCACCACGATGTCGACATCGGGGCGGGTGGCCGCCTCCACAAGCGCCTCGGGGCCCGCAGCCCGCTCTGGCGGCCCGTTCTTGGACACGCGCCACTCCCGCCCATTGCCGGCTCGGGGATCCACGATGCCCAGGAAGCGCGCTCCACATGTTTCCCCCTGCGCTTCTAACTCCGCCCTGGAGCCGTGCGCCGTTAGTGCCACCACGTGAAAGCGCTCACGCTGCCTCGCAAGCACCCGAAGCGTGCATGTACCGACCGAACCGGTCGATCCCAAGACGGCCGTGCGCCGTTAGTGCCACCACGTGAAAGCGCTCACGCTGCCTCGCAAGCACCCGAAGCGTGCATGTACCGACCGAACCGGTCGATCCCAAGACGGCAATTCCAGCGCTCACAGCACCCCAAAGCTGTAGAAGAGCAAGGTCGAAATCGGAATCACCCAGTACAACGAGTCGAGTCGATCCATGACTCCGCCATGTCCCGGGAAGAACGTTCCGGAATCCTTTACATCGGCTGACCGCTTGAGGAGCGACTCGACCAGATCACCGAGCTGGCCAAAGATTCCGACTGATAGCCCAAGAGCCACGAGCTGCCATGGGCCAAATACCACCCCGTTGCCAGCCAGCACCCAGCGCCCGTAGACGACGGCCACCAGCACCGCTCCGACCGTGCCAGTCACAGCGCCTGCCCAAGTCTTGTTCGGGCTGACGACAGGTGCAAGACGGGGGCCACCAAAGGCCGCTCCACCAGCCATGGCGAAGGTGTCGCACACCCATGTCATGGCGAGCGGATACAGCACCAAGAGAGTCGCCGTTCCAGCGCTGGCCCCCGCCATGCCGTGTCGCTGCCAGATGACAAAGGCAGGGAGGCCCGCCGCATAAGCCGCCCCAAAAATGGTCACGGCAATAGAAGAAATAGGGGCCTGGGCCGGCGCACGAAGCCTAGTGGCCAGGGCCATCGTCCCCATGATCCACACCACACCACCCAGCAAGGCCCAAGCCGGAGACATCCCACCACCCTCGGGCTGGAGCAGATAGGCAGTGACTGGCAGCAGCAGCGCTCCCGCATACCCCACGGTGTTCAGTGGCCTGGCCTGATCAGCGCTGGCCAACCGGTAGAACTCGTGAGCCCCCAACACACCGAGCAGAGCGATGCCCGACACCAACAGCCAGCCGCCCATATACACCATGCCCACGGCGATGGGGATGGCGATCGCCGCAACGGTGATTCTCCTGAGCAGGGAACGTGAAATCACGCGGTGACGCGACCGAACCGGCGCTCGCGTCCCTGATAATCCACGATGGCCTCAAAGAGATCTTCCCGTGAAAAGTCCGGCCATAACACGGGAGTCACGCAGAGCTCGGTGTACGCAAGCTGCCAGAGGAGGAAGTTGGATATCCGCTGCTCACCAGATGTCCTCACCAGCAAATCGGGATCCGGCCACGGCGCCGTGTACAGGTAGCTGGCAAAC
>JBDHDY010000764.1:0-2491 GCA_039591275.1 Gemmatimonadota bacterium
CGTCACCCAGCGCTTGCCGCGGGTGAGCGCGGCCCCGCGTCCACAGCGGTGGATCGGTTGCTCAGTCTCGACCTCACACGCCTCGCATAGGTAAATCCCCTGAACTGTGGCGCCCAAGATGGAATCCACGAACATTCCTGCGGCGCCTCCTATGAGAGCTGCCACTATAGCCGGATTCGGTTGTCCTACGGCGGCCCCCAGCGCGGCCATCGTCGCTGCTCCTGCCAAGCCGCCAACGGTGCCCAGCGCGGTGACGGCGCCGGAAGTCCCCCTTCTGGCGGGGCGCCCCGAGGTGATCAAACGAGGGGGCTTGAGGGAATGCGCGCCGATCTCAGTGGCCCAGGTATCCGCCTGCGCGGCGGCTAGCGCTCCAAGGAAAACAGCGCCTCCAAAACACGGCGCCAGGGGAATCGCCAGAGCCCCCAGGCCCGCCCACGTTCCGTTGGCGAGGACCTGGAAGCTATCCCTTTTACTTCCCTTCTGGTCCAGAGAGTGAAGTGCGGCCCGCTCAGATCTCGAGGAGAGAACGCTGCCCGAAACGAAGAACACGCCAAGCAGAAGCCCACCGGCCACGCCGGCTCCCACGAGAATCGTCCCCCCCACTGCAGCGGCCGCTACGGCCCCGCCTGCTGAAAGCCACCCGGCGAATCTGGCGGCCGAGGCAAACACTGCCGCCGCCAAGAAAGCTGCCAGGGGATTCATTCCGCCGGCGGTGAATCCTGTTCCAGGAGGAGTTGTTCAAAGATCCTTCGCCTGAGCTGCTCGGGCGCACCACGGCTTCGAGTTCGGGCTTCGAGAAATCGCTTGAACGCCCGCTCATACTCGTAAACCGAGAAGCAGTGCTTGCAGTCGTCTAGATGTGCGCGGACTGCCGCCTCCAACTCAGGGTCCATGAGTTCGTAGAGGTGCTCGGCCGCCTGGTGGCAATCCAACGGCTTTGGCCCGGAGCTCATCGCTCGCTCCGCTTGATGTATCCCATTTCCACCGCGTAATCGTACAGTTGGCGTTGCAGGGCCTGCCGGGCTCTGAAAAGCCGGCTTTTCACGGTCCCCACCGGCACTCCCGTGACCTCGGCGATCTCACCGTAACTCAAACCTTCCACGTCGCTCAGGACGAGGGTTTCCCGAAACTCTTCAGGGAGACGGTCGATGGCCCGAAGAACCTCGTCGTCCACGATGCGATCGAAGAACCGACCCTCGGGGTCGACTTCCTGCACATCCGCGAACACCGTGAAGCCCTCGACTTCGTCGACATCGACGGTGGCCGCGAGATGCTTTTTGCGCCGATACTCGTTGATGAACGTGTGGCGGAGAATAGTGAGGAGCCAGGCTCGGATATTGGTGCCCGGCTTGTACTGGTGCCACGCTCGATACGCCTTGAGCATGGTCTCCTGCGTCAGGTCGTCCGCTTGAGCCGCGTCACCCGCCAGCCGCAAAGCGACGCGGTATACGGCGTCCAGATGCGGGAGGGCTTCCTGCTCGAACGCTTCTCGCTTCTCGTCGGCGTTCGCCGCCATGCGTCACGTTTCCCCTGGAGTAAAACGGGAATCTTCAACTGCGAGACCTACCAGCGATACCGACCTTTCCGGCCGGATGTAGAATCGCGCCGAGCCGCTGTTCGCGCAATGGCCACTGGCATGGCGACTGTCGGCCTGGTTAACTTGAGCCCGCTTTCCACCGTGAAGGTGTTTTCAGGAGGAATGCGGTAGAGAAAATGGCGCAGTGGCATGCCATCATTCCCCTCGCTACCCTCGAGGCCGTTCGGGGGGCGGATCAGTTCTCGTCAAATCCTGTCGAAGAATTCTGGGAAGAAGGCCAGCCCGTGAAGCTGGGAAGAAGTGCCACGATCGCGGCACAAATCGATCGGTACGCCAAACTCGCCGGTCGGGGCGATCGAGTGGATGCCGGGGAGGTGGTTGGCCTCCTTCGCCTGGTAGGGCGCCGTGCCGACGCCGAATCCGTGTTCGCCGACGCCGGCCGTCGTGCGGGTCAGATGGCCGCCCTAAGGTCTTCCCGTGCACTTCGCTTGGTGTACCGCGCCACACCCGGACCGTTGCGACGGCTCCTGGGGCACTGGCTGGTCAGGCAGGCAGCCGAAGACGTCTTCGGGATGACGATGCAGCGAACAGAGGGAGCAAGCTGGGGGGACGGGCCGTTATTAGTGGGTGCCACACCGTCCGGTGAAGCGTGCGGCCTGTTCGGCGCGGCGCTCAACGAGCTGCTTCACAGGTTCGTTCCCTCCTATGGCACCTTGCTGCACACGTCTTGTTGTTCGCGGGAGGATGCAACATGCCTCTGGAGTCCTGACAACTCCCAACAAGGATAACAAAGTGGCAATCCTAGAGCGCGTAGATCTAAAGAACATGGACGCCTATTTATCAGAGGCCAACGCCGATGGGTGGTTGATGTATGATTTTAAGGGCGCCAACCCGATAGCACGGCGCCTAGTTGGCTACGGCGGCATGGGAACGCGCCGAATGTTTGTGTGGATC
>JBDHDY010000765.1:0-2730 GCA_039591275.1 Gemmatimonadota bacterium
CGCGCTCGACAAGGGAATCGACTCGAACACGGCCAACTCCGATCGCACCCGACTGCAGACCGATATCGTCGTGAAGTTCTGACGAGGAGGCTCCTGGACCGCGACGGCCGATCGAAAAGGCGAGTTTCATCTATGGGGAGACTAAGCCATGGAAATCCGCAGGCGAGACTTTCTTAAGTCGAGCGCCGCAGTTGGCGCCTTTGTGGCGGTCGGCACGCCGACCTTGAACGGTCTGGCAGCTGTTGTCGAAAGCCAATCTACGGATCCTGGAGCGGGCCGCTGGATACCCTCAACCTGTCAGGGGTGCACGACGTGGTGCCCGGTCGAGATCTTCGTGCAGGATGGGCGAGCGGTCAAAGTTCGGGGCAACCCCCGGTCGAAGCAGAACGATGGCGTGTGCTGCCCCCGCGGCCATCTCGGGCTGCAGATGGTCTACGACCCGGACCGGGTCAAGGTACCGCTGAAGCGCACGAACCCCAAAAAGGGAAGGGGGGTGGATCCGAAGTTCGTTCCCATCAGCTGGGACGAGGCCCTCAACACCATCGCCGACAGGATCCTCGAGCTTCGCGCGAACGGCGAGGCGCACAAGTACATGCTGCTGCGCGGCCGTTACTCCTACATGCGCGACATCATCTACGATTCCATGACGAAGATCATTGGCTCGCCGAACAACATCTCCCATAGCGCGATCTGCGCCGAGGCCGAGAAGTTCGGCTCCTACTACACCGAGGGGTTGTGGGACTACCGGGACCACGACCTCGACAAGTGCAAGTACCTCGTCGTGTGGGGCTGCGATCCCGTCAGCTCCAACCGCATGGTTCCCGCGGCGATTCGGCGCCTCAACGGGATCGTCGAGCGGGGGACGCTCGCGGCGGTCGATCCCAAGCTCCAGACCTCGGCCACCAAGGCCCAGGAGTGGCTTCCCGTCAAGCCGGGCGAGGATGGCGCCCTGGCCGTTTCCATCGCGCACGTACTGCTGACCGAGGGCCTGTGGAGCCGTGAATTCGTCGGTGATTTCGTCGGCGGCAAGAACCTCTTCAAGGCGGGCCAGGACGTCGCCGAGGATGCCTTTGCCGAGAAGCAGACCCACGGCCTGGTCCGCTGGTGGAACCTCGAGCTCAAGGACAAGACCCCCAGGTGGGCGTCCGAGCGGACGGGGATCTCCGAGAAGCTCGGACCCGGTGCTGCAATGCAGGTGCGCGGCGCCTACGCGGCCATGGCCATCCACGCGCTCAACGGCCTGCTCGGCAGCGTGGATCACGAGGGCGGGGTTCTCGCGAAGATGTCGCCTCCGGTCAACAAGATGCCGAAGGTCGATGCTTACAAGGACGAGCTCGCCAAGAAGAAGCACAAGAAGATCGACCAGCGGGGCACGAAGGAGTTCCCCTCGCTCAAGAAGGGGAAGCCGGGCAGCGGCGTCGTTACCAACAATACCGCACAAGGGATGCTCGACGCGAACCCTTACGAAATCAAGATGGCGATCGGCTACATGAACAACTTCCCGTTCTCGTGCACCGGTGTCGACCGGTGGGAACGCGCACTGGCGAAGCTGCCCTTCTACGTCCACCTGACCACGAATGCATCGGAGATGACGATGTTTGCCGACATCGTACTGCCCTCGACGATGGCCACGTACGAGAAATGGGGCTTCGTCAAGGGGAAGCAGAACCGATACGGGTACGCGAGTCTGCTGCAGCCGGTGGTTGCGCCCCTCTGGGATGTGAAGACCGACGAAACCGAGGTCCCGTGGCTGATCGCGGAGAAGCTGGCCGAGAAGGGCTTCACGAATCTGATGGACTACTACAAGAACGAGTACAAGGATCCCGACACCGGAGCGGTGGCCACCAACTCTGCGGAGTTCGCAGAGTTCGCCACCAAGTACTATCTCTCCCCGCTCTGGAAGAAGAATGAGAAGGGCGACAAGATCGCCAGCTGGGACGACATGCGCGCCAGGGGGGTGTGGAACTCCGATCCGTATCCCTACAAGAAGCGCTGGGGCAAGTTCAAGACCAAGACACACAAGTTCGAGTTCTACAGCGACACGCTGAAGGCCGCCTTGACGGCGCACGCGGAGAAGCACAAGACCACCGTCGACGATGTGCTCGAGACCTGCAAGTACACGGCGCGTGGCGAGCAGGCCTTCATCCCGCACTACGAGCCGCCCTACCGCTGGGGAGACGAGAAGGAGTATCCCTTCGTCTTCGTCGACTACAAGTCGCGGCTCAACCGGGAGGGCCGCAGCGCCAACTCCACCTGGTACATGGAGTTCAAGAAGCTCGATCCGGGGGATGAGGCGTGGCAGGACGTGCTGAAGATCAACCCCAAGGATGCGAAGCGCCTGCGCATCAAGGCGGGCGACAAGGTCCGGGTCACGTCCGTGACCGGCTCTTTCGTTGTCACGGCCAAGCCCTGGGAAGGGGTCGCGCCCGGCGTCGTAACCAAGAGCTACGGACAGGGTCACTGGGCCTACGGGCAGATCGCTTCCGAGAAGTTCGGCAAAGAGAGCAGGAGTGGGAACAACAACGAGATCATGCCCGCTGATTATGATCGGTTGTCGGGAAGCACGGCTCGCAACGGTGGTTTCACCGGCGTGCGGATCGAGAAGGCTTAACCTCGGATCTCTGTTAGGGAAGGAGTCCCATCATGCCCCAACTTGGCATGGTCATCGATTTGAGAAAATGCGTCGGTTGCGGAGCTTGCGCCCTGGCGTGCAAGTCGGAGAACAACACC
>JBDHDY010000766.1:0-1728 GCA_039591275.1 Gemmatimonadota bacterium
AGGGCCTGGAGGTGGTCGACGCGATTGCGGCGGTTCGTACCGCGAAGCGGGGGCGTTTCGATGACATGCCGGTCGAGGCCGTTGTTGTAGAGCGGGCGTTTGTGCGCGAGGGGGAAGACGCTGGGGGACTAGGGGAGCCGTAGGGGCTACGCCCCGTCTCTCGGGCAACATGCCGGGGGAGTCCCTGCGCGCGCTGAGGTTCGCGTTGCGCGTTCGACATTCCAAGAGGTGCAACCGCTCACCAACGCGCGCTCCGGGACTCCCCCGGGCATGCTGCCCGAGCACCAGCCGTCACCTCCCTCATTCGCTCGGCGCACCGGCCAGGGTCTGACCGTCCTCCCGCAACCGGCGGGCTGCGTCGTGGATGGCTGGCCAGTACTCGAGCAGCTCGCCGAACCGAAGCACCAGCCTCTGCATGACTGTCAGAGCTCGGTCCGCGTCACCTTCTGTTAACAAGTCGACCGGCACCACAGCGTCCTCCCGCAGTAGGGAGCCGTGTGCCTCATCGAGGCACCGCTCCACGTCCTCTGCCCACGCCTCCGGGGGGTCTTCGTTGCTGCTTAGCAATGTCTCCAGGCGTGAGATCCAAGAGCTCAACCGTCGCCATCGTTGCATGCGCAGGAACTCTTCAAAAGCGCCGGGGTCCGTGCTCCCCAGGTCTCGCAGATGCCGCCCGAGGGCACGCAGCCGGTCCGCGGGCTCGATCGCACCCGGACCGTGCTCGTAGGACGTGATGCACTGTAGAATGACGTCGGGCGTGTGCACCTCGCATGGTCTCATGCACAAATCTCGCGGCTCGAATGCTCGGGATGACGGTGGATCGTGCGCGACCACCCAGGGCAGGTAGCCCATGAGTCCGTCATCCCAGCAGGAACGCAGGGTGGCGGCGAAAATGCCGTCGGTGTTGCGTTGAACCGGAAAGTACGGTGGAAGCAGGCGGGTGTTGTCGAACCCTACCGAGGTGCCCTGGAACAGCAGGCTGTCTGCGACTGTCCAACGGGATACAGCTCGAACGATCTCGCGCGTTGTTCTCAGGCTCTCGTATCCGACTTCCGACCACAGTAGTCGCTCGGAGGATGCGCCTCCGACGGTCAGAAAGTAGCTCGGCGCACCCATCCCGGAGTCTCCGACGATTCCACACGATGTGCACCGGACGATGCCGCGGCCAGTGAGGAGTGTGCCGAGCAACTCGCTGCTGACGTCGTCGAGGTCGAGGGTATCTGCGTCCGCGAGATCGGCGACGCAGGGAGCCAAATTGCGCCCCAGCAGGCGTTCGTGCTGCGCCAAGGGGTCGTCGTCGGTGAAGGCTACCGCGCCCATCGCCGATTCACGGTCCGGAAAGAACCAGAACTCGGTGGGATCCATCGTGGAAGCCACCGTCAAGCCTGCTTCCATTTCCGGCGCCCGCGCAACCCGACCCATGACGTCGTCGCCAGTAACGAGCACGGGTAGCCCCGCGGTGTGCAACAGAGATGCATTGCGATTGGCGCCAGTCAGGCGCGATAGGCCCTCGGCGCCGAAGAGGGCAAACTGCAAGACGTCGGGTGGCACCTCCGAGCAGCCGTCCGCACTCGAGAGAGTACGTAGATATCGTTCCTTCTCCTCTTGGCCAGCGTAGAGGATCGCGACCCCCTCTCCCTTGGCGGTCGTCCTCAGGCGATCTCGGTATTCCTGTCGCACACCTGGATCGCGTGAGTCGTCGAGGACCACGTATGTGTTGCTGCGATC
>JBDHDY010000766.1:1737-2748 GCA_039591275.1 Gemmatimonadota bacterium
CAGGTGATCGTCACCACCGACGAGATCGTTGACGGTGTTTCCTTGGATGCGGCAGCTGCCTCGAGGCAACTCTCCATCACTGAAGCCTTTGAGATCAGCAGACCTTCTTCGAGGAGCCGAGTGAGATGGTCCTCGATGGCACCCGCATCGTGGTGGGTCAAACCGTATTTTCGGCAGAGTTCGATGGCGTGGTGCGGCAGCGTTCTGAATGTGTCACAGTGGTTTTGCAGATCCGCGATGAACGTGGGGAGTACCTGTGCTGACGAAGTATCGCGCACGTAGACCAGGGTCTCCTCATTTCCGAGTCAGCCGCATCCGGAGCAACTATCTCCTCCAGGTCGTCCAACATATCGTCCGGGGGTTGGGCCGGTTGCTTGTCTGTTTTGCGGCTGCGGTCGAATAAACCCATCTCTGATCCTGAGCGAAGGTTGCTATGTACCTAGGTGGGCGACGCACGCGCTCTCGGGAAATGCACAGCAAACGTATCGCCGAAGGGGCAGATCTCGCAATTGGCTACAAACGTGACATGCGAGCAGCCTACACCATTGACTCGAGCTGGCGCTAGACGGAGCTTGATACGTGCGGTAGATGTGTGCTGGACGAGGTGCCAGAGAAGATGCAGGCCGCGTGGTTGGAGGACGGGCGACTTCGCGTCCGCGACGATGTGCCGGTGCCCAGTCCCCCGGACGATGAGGCGCTAGTGCGTGTCCTCAAGGCCGGCATCTGCAACACCGACATCGAGCTGATACGGGGGTACTACCCTTTCATCGGAGTACTGGGCCACGAGTTCGTCGGCACCGTAGCCCGTGGACCGGAACATCTGGTGGATGAGCGAGTGGTCGGTGAGATCAATGCGGTTTGCGGCGAATGTGCTGCCTGCCGGAGTGAGCGATCCACCCATTGTGAGAACCGCACCGTGCTCGGCATTGTCAACCGGAACGGAGCGTTTGCCGAGTATCTGACGCTCCCGGTAGAGAACCTGCACGTCGTACCAGAGGAAGTGTCGACCGA
>JBDHDY010000767.1:0-3762 GCA_039591275.1 Gemmatimonadota bacterium
AAAAGGAGTGGCGAAGAGATTCGCACGATGCAAGCTGACGTTGTGCACGTTCGATTGCCGGACTAGCACCTGCGCTTTCGTCAGCGATTCAAATGAGATGTCGAAGGATGCAAATGTAGCGTCAGGGCTGTTGCGTGCGAGGGTGACGGTCTGTGCCCCGACACCGCATGCGACCTCCAGGACCTTGCTCCCGGCTGGATAGGTGGTGTCGCGATGGAACAGTTCTCGCACCGAACCCGCCTGGTCGTGCAGCCGTTGGGTCTCGCGGTCGGAATAGCCGTGAACGTAGTCGCTCACGATCAGACTCCATATCTTCTGTTGGTTCATCACGCCTGGGGAGGCGTACACCACTACGACAACTTAATCTCACGCACTGCCTGGAACACCTGCTCCACGTCGGCCAGCGCCGGCCACTCCATGATCGCCACCGCTTCCTCCACGTACGCAGCCGTGCGCATGCCGTTGAGCACTGCCGTGACGCCGGGTGTGCTCGCGACGGCCCACATTGCCTTCTGTGAGAGGGGAGCCCGCATCTGCTCTGCAGGTAGGAACGGGCCAATGACGCTGCTCACGACGGTACTCTGTGCCAACGCCGTTTCCGCGACCTCTCGCCGCATGGCCCCAAGGAGTTGCTGAAGCTCGGGAAGATACTGTTCATGCCACGACGACCAGCGATCCCGAACGGGCCCTGTGAGTTGACGATGGAGAAACAGGGCCACCTCCGTGAATGCCGCTCCACTGTTCCAAACTCAGCGCCTTGGGATCAATTTCACGCAGTTGCTCGGCCCAACGATACAACCTGTCCGGCTCGATGGCGTCCGGCGCCATGGGAACATCGTGCGCAATGTGGTTGCGATACGTCTCCTCCAGCTCTGTGACGCGGGCCAGCTGTGAATCCACGTCGATCACCACGCCCTCAACCGGCACCACCGCCAGACGAATCATCGTTCCACCTACGAACGCGTTGAGCGGCCGGTTGGTGAGAACCGCGATGCCGTGGCTTCGGGCCACGTCAAGCGCCGCTGCGGAAGCTTCCACGCCGTCCTCGTGCCCCAACAAGGCGCCGGCCTCGAAGAGATTCAAGGGAAACTGAACGACCCGGAAGTGGTGTTCCGCACCCTCGCCAACCGCTCGCTGGGCAGCCTCCAGTATCCGTGGAAGAGAAGTCGCAGCGGGTTCCAAAGCTGACGAGACAACGGTGTTCGACGAAACACCGTAACACCCCAACCGTCCCTTTTGCACTTGCTCTTCCAGAAACCGAAATGCACTCTCGAGCCGCGCATAAAACTCCGCTTGAGCATCGGGCAGAGCCATGCCTTGCTTTGCAGCATCGATCAGAAAATACTCGGGGTTGTGCAGCAGACATGCGTCCAGCGCCTCCAGCTCCAGCCGGTCGAGACAGCGCTGGAGTTGATCGTCGATGAAGGCGGGATGAATCGAATGCCAGAGCCCTTCGTGCATTTTCACCATTTGCGGGAAGGGAGTACCTCTCGCCTCCCGCTCGCGAGCGAGGCGATAGTTTATCCCCTGCACGTAGCCGATCTTGGAGACGATGACCACTTCATCACGTTCCAGTTTTTGCTCAGCAACTAACTTCTTCACAACGCTCCCCACCAGGCGCTCGCTAGCTCCGTCCGTATAGTTGGCTGACGTGTCTATCAGGTTGACTCCCGAAAGCAGGGCCCTTGTCAGAGCCTCACGATGTTCGGGCGTTTCGTCGTCAACCCGATATCCACCAAATCCGACGAGACTGACCGTGAGTTGGGTGGTGCCGAGCCTCCTATATCCGGCGCCGTCAAAGCGTGCAGCATAGCGCGCAGTACCATCCAGACTCGCCTGGCCAGCCAACGGCATTGCGATGGTGTGGCCTTCCGCGCTCCTCGGGCGTGCGGCCAGTGCATCTGCTAGTTGGGCGGGGTCCGTGACGGGAGCTTCGCAAGTGAAGTCGCGACAGATGTAGAGGGCTGCATGGTCGTTCACCAAGGACTTCCCCCGAAGAAGCGGTGCCGCGGCAGCATCGGCGGTGGAAGACGCTGATACGTCTTCCGTTCCGGCCACGTCAACATAGCCGACTGCCTCAATCCGATTGGGGAGGTAATGCCTTGCCGTTTCTCGGCGGAGTGCTTCGAGATCCGCGGCCCCTCGCCTTCCCACAAACGCGAGCTCCACCGGACCCTCGAGCAAAAAACTCACTACGCTCAGACTCTTGGCAAATGCGCGTGGGAATTTGGCGATCATGCGCCCGTACGCCTTTATGGCATCGATGGCGGCGTCACGGAAATCGGCTCGGTCGAGATGGTAGGAAAGTCGAGGAAATCGGCTCGGTCGAGATGGTAGGAAAGTCGAGCGAGAGCAGCTGCCGCCACCGCGTTGGCCGACGGCGTTGCGCCATCGCTTCCATCTCGGTAGCGAATGAGGAGCCGCTCATGATCCACCGACGTATTGTAGAACGCACCCCTGACCTGGGCATCGTCTTCTCCACCGAAATCGGTCAGGACACGCTCGAGCACATTTTCAGCCTCACGCAAGTACTGTTGATCGCCACCCGCCTCGTACAGGTCGATCAACCCCTCGGCGAGAAACGCATAATCCTCCAGATACGCACTGAGATGGGCCTTTCCATCACGGTATGTTCGCAAGAGAGCACCATCTTCACGTCGCAATGTTCGGAGAATGAAATCGGCCGCCCTGCGTGCTCCATCGAGATAACGGATGTCACGCAGCACTCGATAGCCGTTGGCCATGGCGCTGACCATGAGACCGTTCCACGCGGTCAGTACCTTGTCGTCGAGCCCCGGCTTGACCCGCTTTGAACGGACTTCGTATACGCGGCTCCGCCAATCTGCCAACCTTGCCGCAAGATCTTTGGGATCCAGGTCGAACTGACGCGCCACGTCCTGCAGCGAGCGCGGCGTATTCGGTATGTTCTTCCCCTCCCAATTGCCCCCGGAGGTAATGTCATAATACGCGTTAAACTGTCGCGCATCCGCTTCGCCGAGGACGCCTTCGATTTCCTCTGGCATCCAGACGAAGTACTTTCCCTCCTCTCCCTCCGAATCCGCGTCTGTGGATGAGTAAAACCCACCCTCAGGAGAGGTCATCTCTCGAAGCACATAGTCCAAGATTTCGGTCGCAACGCGCCTATAGGACTCCTCGCCCGTTACCTGAAAACCCTCGAGATAGCTCCGCGCCAACAGCGCGTTGTCGTACAACATCTTCTCGAAATGGGGGACGAGCCATTGGCGGTCGGTGGAATACCTTGCGAAGCCACCGCCGATGTGGTCGTACATCCCTCCGCTAGCCATCGCATCGAGCGTCTTCCGCACCATCAGCAGAGCGTGAGGGTCGTCCAGCCGCCGGTGAAGTCTGAGCAGTAATGAGAGGCCCTCTGCCGGTGGGAACTTCGGTGCACTTCCAAAGCCGCCGTGCACATTGTCGAAGTCCTCAGCAAATTGATGGAGTGCCAGCTCGAGTTCGTCTTCACCCACCGCCAGAGCCGGTCCGATACTCCGTTGCTCGTGAAGCTGCTCGGCGAATTGCGCAGCCCGCTCCTGCATAGAGTCTCGTCCCTCGCGCCACGCCTTAGCCACTTCTCGCAGAAGGGTCACGAAGCCCGGCCTACCGTACTGATCGCTGGGCGGGAAATAAGTGCCCGCGAACACCGGTTGCAGCTGCGGTGTCAGGAACACAGTCATCGGCCACCCGCCTTGTCCGTTATTCATGGCGACCGTTGCAGCCATGTAGATATCGTCTAGATCCGGA
>JBDHDY010000768.1:0-2069 GCA_039591275.1 Gemmatimonadota bacterium
GTCCCAGAGGCCGCTGAGTAACCCAAAGGAAAGACCATGAAAGTATTCACGACAATTGAAGCCTGGAATAAGATGAGCTATTGGGCCGCGCTGGGCGGCAAGGAACACCGAGAGTTCACTTGTTTCGGACGCGCCGTTCACGAGGACGGGCAACTACGCGTCACCGACTGCTACCTCGTAAAACAGGAGGGTACGTCTGGTGGTGTCGATGGCGATGATGCCGATATCAATCGCCTCATTATGGAACTGTATCAGCAGGGCATTGAACCTGATGAGGCGTTCCGGTGTTGGATTCATTCCCACCCAGGAACAGGTCCGACTGCGACGTATCTGTCAGGGACTGACGATGAAAACATTGAGCGCTACCTAACGGGGCAATGGCTCATCTCCATCGTTCTGGACTCCAAGGGAGACAATCCCTTTTGCCAGGTCGACGTCAAGGAGCCGCGTTGCCAGGTCGACGTCAAGGAGCCGCGCATGTCCATCAAGGCGGAAATCGAAATCGAGCTTCCGAAGATGTCGGAGGCTGTCAAGACAGCCGCGAAGGCGGACTTCTCCGACAAGTCTTCGGGGCGCACGTACACATCGTGGAAGCCTGGCAGTAAGACGGGGGTAGGAAGTGGCGCTCGCCACGGAAGCTTCGGCGGTTACGGTGGCGGTCATGGTGACTTCTATGACGGTGGGTATCCCTACGCACGGTCAGGCTCTAGCTCGGGCTCCAGCGCTCATCGTGGATCTCACAGCGGCCCCAGCAGCAGCGGGGAAAAGGCTGGTGAGTCGGGAAAAGTAAACGGCGCCGCGGCAAGAGGAACAAGCAAAAGCAGCGGCGCCGGGGACGACAAAGGCACCGGCAGTCAAACTGAACTCGACGGCATGCTCATGCTCGGCGGCGGTTTCATGGGAGACCAGGATGAGTACGACGCGTGGATGGAGTACGCGGCTGCGGAGCAACTCAAGGAGGCCATTCCGGCGCATATCCCCACGGGGGATACGGAGGAAATCACCGAGATCGATGTCCAAGAACTCGAAGTGCAGTCGCTGGATGCTAGCTCTGTTCCGGAATGGGTCGTCTCCATGGCGGACAAAATGGCATGCACGGTCGAGGATCTCTGCAGCGTTGTTGACATCAAGCAGGCTGATGAGGTTATCGACAAGATTGTCGAGCGAGTACAGTGTGGCTACATGCAGATGGATGCAGCTATCGAAGATCTCACGAAGATGGGGATTGAAAAGGGTATCGCCACAAAGGAATTGGACACCCGCGTAAACGCATAACACAAACCAAAACCAACCCGAAACCAAACTAACACAAGGAAAAAACAATGGAAATCATCCAAACGTATATGTCAGACGAGACAGAGGTCTGCGTGATCTCTGACGGTAACAATATCCACCTGGCAGACAAGAACGACCTTGCGGTCGAGTCTCCCAAGGTGGGCACTGTTCTTCGCCCGTCTCAAATGAACGAGGTATACCTCGAAATGCCAATCTCGGTACTACAAGAGGCGGCCCGTAGGTCGGAGGTTTTTGTGGAGCCAGACGCCGAAGAAGAAGAGGAGGAAGAAGGCGAGGAGGAGGAGGAGGGTGAGGAAGATGGGGATGGTCCTCCGCCATGGGAGCCGCTCGCACGCGAGCAGTTTTCCGCAGAGTATCTCGCTCTTGATGAGGGCGTAGATATCCGCGTGCTCATCAACTTCCCAGTGAAGGTTCGATGGGAAGAGGAAGAGTCCGCTTCCTGGCACACTACTGATGGTGTCATGGATCTAGATGATGCTCTCACCGCTCAGGCCGTAATGCGCGAGACCATCGAGTCCTTCAACCAGCGCATCAGGAACTTCGTCACGTCAATTCAGAAGTTCACGCAAGAGCAGATTGCTCTCGGCCACGAGCTTGACGACGACTCCGTCGAGACCTTCCTCGGCTCCGAGTCGGCTCATCGTAGATCTGGAACAGTGGCTGAAGCCGCAGAGTAAGGAACCATGACCGAATCAAATAATGAAGAAGCAGCCAATCCATTCCTGCGTTTCTCCGATGTCATGCCATTGGAGAAGATTGCACCGCTGAAGATT
>JBDHDY010000769.1:0-2431 GCA_039591275.1 Gemmatimonadota bacterium
CGGAACATTGAAGGTTGGCAAATTGAGCCTTAATGAGGGGGCGTTCATCGTTGACGACAGCCGGGGTAAGATAAAGTCGATAAATGCCGGAGGTGCGTACCGAGCGGACGATGGTGAAGGCGATACGACAACGAAGTTTATCGCCCACAAAGGCGGCGTGACGCCTGTACAATGTAAGGACATACTGCTCGCTTCCTATATGGGTGAAAAGCTGATTGTCGATGTTTCAGCTTATGACTATGCTCAACACGGGGATCTCGTGCTCTTTTCCTACACGGGACTTCGCAAAGGGAAATTCGATGGGGGCTTTGAGAAGCCAACTCCTCAAGTTACCGTCATCGGTGCCAAGGCCGACCTTGTTTACGATGACGCCGGAAAGAAAATCAAGCTTACCAACTTTCGCGCGTGAGTTGGTGAAGCCGGCTATTCATGGAAAATAGAAATTAAAAAGGAGGAGTTTTATGAAATCCCGATACGTTCTCTTTGTTGCAATGGCGGTTATTCTTTCTTCGTGCTCGGCGATTGTCGACTCGCGGGCCGCGTTCGCTACTGAAGAATTGGAAGGCCTTGTCGGCCGGTGGAAGCTCGACGGCAATGCCAACGATAGTTCCGGCAATAACAATCATGGCGTCCTTCTTGGCAACCCGCAGTGGGTGGCTGGGAAGACAGGCGGTGCGCTGGCATTCGATGGCGACGATGCTGTTGACCTTGGCAATCCGAGCATTCTTGACTTCGGGACAGGCCCCTGGACTGTATGTGCCTGGATAAAAACAGATATTTTCGCTGGCAAACGCACCGTATTTGCCAACGGCGGGGATGAGGGCGGCGGAATACGGTACACGTTGTGTGTCGGCGAACACGAAAAATCAGTGCCCGATTCAATCGCTTTGACCGTTGATGACGATGACAACAAGATTCAATCCAAGGGTGAAACCAAAGTTAGGGATGGGCGGTGGCATCATTGAGAGATGGAACTGCCTTGCGTGTGTATGTCGATGGGGTTCTGGACGGAACCAAAACCATACCTGCCGGCTACGACCTTTCCGGTACATCTCAACATAACGCCTGTATCGGAGCTATATGGCACCACGAGGACGACATCCCGCATAAGTATTTTGCTGGCCTGATTGACGATATCCTCATCTACAACCGGGCGCTGACGCAGAAAGAGATTCAGGGTATGATAGGCAAACACCTTAGCCCGGCTCGTGAGGCAACAGATGTGCCCGAAGAAGTTGTCTCCGAAGTCAAGGCACTGCTTCTACCATCCGCCGGCGCGGCAATTCTTTCGGTCGAAGACGTCGACAGGTTCATAGAGCTTAAGACCAGCGAGTTGAAAGTGCGGGTGCTAAAAGATCCCTGGCAGATCTCCGTATTCGATAAGAAAGGCCGCCTGTTGACACAACAGACCCAAGGCAAGGCGCTGCAATACGGGGACCAACGCGTCACGCGCGTGCGGGACCATAAGTCGCTGGGCCGGGTCAGGATCGTCAAGCGCGACCCGCCGTACTACCACGCCGAGGACGAGGCGGTGATCGTGGGAGAATCGGTGCGCTTCAACTGCGAGACGAGCGAAAACGAACGCGAGGCGCAGGTCTACATCACCTTCCGCAGCCCGGCGGTCTTCAGCGTATGGATGACCGTGCCGGAGAAAATCGAGAGGACCCGGGACGTTTTCGAATCGTCCCCGAGCGAGCATTTTTTCGGGCTGGGCGAATGCTGGAACGCCCAGTCGCTCGACCTCAAGGGGCTGTCGGTGACGATGTCGAACAAGAAGGGAACACCCGACCAGGGCGGCTATGTGCCGTTCTACCTCAGCACGAAGGGATACGGAATCTTGGTCGACAACTATCTGAAGGTGAAATTTGATTTCTCCGATGACGATTCCGTGGCCATCGAGGCCCCAAGCATCACCGATAGCGAGGACGGGGACGGCTATTTCAAGGGCGCCTCGATGCTGTGGTACTTCTACTATGGCCCCGACCTGCTGGATGTGATCGACCGGTATACAAAACACGTGTCGCGGCCGGCCATGCCCCCGTCCTGGGCCCTCTTTACCACGTGGCAGTGGCGCGACACGAGCGACGAGAAGGTCGTTTACGAGGACGCCAGGGGGATGCGTGAGGCCCGGATCCCCTGCGGTTTGATCTGGGTCGACCGGCCCTGGGCGACAGGCAATGACAACATGCCCCCGCCGTTTGAGTGGCAGCAGGGACGGTTTCCCGATGGCCACAAGATGTTCATGGACCTAAACGAGATGGGCTACAAGACGGGCGTCTGGGTGGCCAAAAACCTGTACGGTGATATGGACAACCCGGCCCTGGTCCGTAAGCTCAAGGCCGATGCGCAGCCGTGGCTCCGACGCGACCACTGCCAGATGTACAAGATCGACCGCGGCAACACGCAGCGGATGGACCCGTACTTCACCTGC
>JBDHDY010000770.1:0-2295 GCA_039591275.1 Gemmatimonadota bacterium
ATGCCCTCGGTCAAAGAGGTGCGGTCTGAAGAGAGAACTGCCCTCTAGCTGACTCTACCACTGGCCCAAGTTCGGCTGACCTCTTCGAGACACTCCCGCTTGCGCGCTGAAACGGCGAGCTGGCACCGGCGTCATGGCACACGAACGCGCTGCGGTGAGTGCACTCGTGTTCTCTATCCATGTGTTGGCCTGGCTTCGCCAAGTGCGGGTGCGGCCAAGTGCCCCGGCAAGGAATTACGACCCCTCCTCTCTGGATAAATGCGTTTGTAGCACCGCGTCTGGTCAGCCCTTGTACGGCACCCTATCATGGGCCCTGGCAGCCTGGATCGGCGATGCAGCCCGGAGAGATACCGTGAATACCAGACATCGGACTCGACTGTGGCTCGCGGGAGCCGTGGTTGGAATGCTCACCATGTCATGCGCCCCACCGGAGTACACCGAGCAAGAAGATGTCCAGTACATGATGGAGCGTTACGACAAGTTCGAGTATCAGATCCCGATGCGAGATGGGGTGAGGCTTTTCACTGCGGTCTACGTACCCAAGGATCCATCGCAGAGCTATCCCTTCCTGGTGAAGCGAACGCCGTATTCGGTTAGCCCTTATGGTGTGGATCAGTTCCCGCGCTGGTTGGGCCCGGTGGGATCACGCCGGTTCGCAGAAGAGGGTTACATCTTCGTTTATCAGGACGTGCGGGGGCGGTTTATGTCCGAGGGTGTGTTCCGCAACATGACGCCACACGCCGTCGAGAAGGACGGGCCCGAGGACACTGATGAGAGCAGTGATATGTACGACACCGTGGAGTGGCTGCTCGAAAATGTCCAGCCGAACAACGGTCGCGTCGGCATCTGGGGCATTTCCTACCCGGGGTTCTACGTCGCTGCCAGCATCGTTAACTCTCATCCGGCCATCAAGGCCGCGTCGCCTCAAGCAGCTATCGGCGACTGGTTTGTGGGTGATGACTTCCACCACAAGGGAGCGTTCTACCTCCACGACGCTTTCCGGTTCTTTCATCGCTTCCGAAGCAATCGACCCGAGCCGACGACCGAGCCCGGGCCGAGCTTTGAGTTCGGCACCGACAACGCGTACGAATTTTTCCGGGCGCTTGGCCCTTTACGGAACGCGAACGAACGGTACTTCCAGCATCAGATCGCGTTTTGGGACTCGATGATGACCCACGGCTCGTACGACCCGTTCTGGCAGTCGCGCAACATCATCCCACACATGGACAGTGTCAGAACAGCAGTCATGACGGTGGCCGGCTGGTACGACGCGGAGGATCCCTACGGACCCATCGAGATATACGAGTCAATCGAGCGACAGAACCCGGGTATCGAGAACGTTCTGGTGGCCGGTCCCTGGTACCACGGAGGGTGGGTGCGGGCTGTCGGCGACAGGCTCGGCAACGTGTCTTTCGATGTCAATACGGGCGAGTACTATCGGCAGAACGTCGACATCGCTTTCTTCAATCATTACTTGAAAGACAAAGGCGACCTCGATTTACCGGAAGCTTTGGTTTTTGCCAGTGGCTCCAACGAGTGGCACCGGTTCGATGCCTGGCCGCCGCCCAACCTGACTCCTACATCGCTCTACTTCAACGAGAACGGCGCGCTTACCTTCGACCAGCCGGATGATGCAACTTCCGGCAGCGACTCGTATGTGAGCGATCCGGCAAATCCGGTGCCCTACACGCAGGAAATCACCATTAGCCGCACGCGTGAATACATGGTTGAAGATCAGCGGTTCGTGGCCGATCGACCCGACGTCCTCGTTTATCAGACAGATGTGCTGACCGAGGACATCACATTCGCCGGACCGGTAACAGCCGATCTTTTTGTATCCACGACGGGCACAGATGCGGATTTCATCGTCAAGCTTATCGATGTCTATCCCGACGATGCTCCTGGCATCGACAACAGTTTTTCGCGCCCGGAGCCTCTCACGCCCGATGAGATAACACAGATCTCCTTCGACACGCCCGACGTCTTCCACACATTCCGCGCCGGGCACCGGATCATGATCCAGCTGCAGAGTTCGTGGTTCCCTCTTGTGGATATGAACCCGCAGACGTTCGTGGACATCTACAGTGCGAGGGAGCGGAATTTCCAGGAGGCGACTCATACGGTGCAACGAACCGCCCGTCAGGCGTCGCGCATCGCAGTTGGGCGACTGAATTAGAGCGCTGAGTGATAGAGGAAGGGATTCGAGCAGCCGAGGACTCGAGGTTCAGCACAGACACTCCGGGAGGACAAAGCGATGGCAAAGCTCGTAGATCGGATGGTGGGAGCGGCCAAGCT
>JBDHDY010000771.1:0-2465 GCA_039591275.1 Gemmatimonadota bacterium
GCGTCAGGCTGCTCGAGATGTTGGAGCAAGAGATTTACGTTTCGGGCGTTCGCCTTCCAAGCGGCATCGAAAACATCGCCAAGTCCGGGAATCGCCCCTAGCAGCGTTTCGAGCAGAACGTTGTATACCATTCGGAGCATGGTACTCTTTGATGCGCCGAATCGAACGGACGCAAAGAGAATGTATCCCGAGACTGCCATGCCGAGGACGTCTCCCACTCCGGGAATGAGTCCGATCACTGCGTCCAGACCGATCCGGAAGTTTGTACCGGGAATCTTCACGGCGTCGTCGAGGAAATGGGCCAGAATGCGCGTGCGTTCCAGCTGGCGATCGTGCGCTGCAGGAACGTCGGGATACTGTTTCGGTGGGTCGCGTGGCGCCGGAGAGTCGTTGTCGGCTATCGTTCTGCTACCTTCCGGTTAGGTCAATTATCTCGCGGTGCAGTCTCGTAGAGGTTGCGGATGAACTGCGGTGGTACGGGTTCCTCCCTCCAGTTCGCGCTCACACCGTCAGCGTAATCCCAACGAAAGATCCATGAAACCCCTGCGGGGCCGACATATATGTCGGGCCGCGAGTACGCTGCATCCTCGAGCGCCTCGTCGAGAGAAATGAAGTCGTACCCGCGATCTCTGACCAGGGCAATGAGGGTATTGAGGAAGTCACCATTGAGCTCGTTCGCGTGGAGCAGCAGTACGTGTCGCACCTGGTAGCCCAGGATCTCCTCAGATACCCGCTCGTGAAAATCAAACTGGGCCGTGGTGTACTCGAGGTATGCGTCCGCTACGAGTGTCATCGTCTCGGAGTCACCTCGAGCCTTCGCATTGGCGTAAATCAGTGCGAACATCCAATCCGAGTTCTCGATTGTCACCGGCGCAACTGTGTAGCCGCGTACGACGAGAAATTGTTCGAGGCCACGTCTAACTTCGAGGCTCCGACCGGTTCGGAGAAACGGGTGCCGAAAATACCTGATCCATTTCCCCTGTTCCTCTAGCAACATCTTAGTAACGGTCTCACCTCGAACTACGTCATCCTGAAACTCCAAAAGGGGCGTGTTGTGAAGTGAAGGATGTGAGAACGTGTGGTTGCCAAGCTCCAATCCGGCGTCAGTCCACGAGCGCAAGATGGCAATGCGCTCGTCCACCTCACCCATCATGAACAGCTTGCGTTCATTGACGAAACCCACTGCGGGAACCTCATGCATGGCGATTGCCTGCAACAGTTTTGCCGTCATCTCGCGCATGCGTGCAAGGCCGACGTCAGGGCCGCCCAGCGGAAGATCGTCAAAGGTAACGGCGATCATCTTCCGCTCGTCGCTCTGAGACGGTTGAGGGGACGCATCAGCAGGCCGCAACAAGTGGACGACGGCGAACAAGATGAAAAGTTGAGGTATCGCAACTAGGCGGGCCGTCATCTCGTTATGGATGCTGATGACGCGAGCAATCGGTCGAGTTCGGTTCGCAACTCGGCGAAAATGGAGCCAGCGGATTGTTCGGGAAGAAGGTTGTGCATTTCATGAGGGTCGGTGGTGAGATCGTAGAGTTCGTCCATCCCCTCGAGTTCGGAGTAGCGAATGTACTTGTACTGCTCGGTTCTAAGGGCCTTATAGCCCATACGGAAGATCCGCGGGAAGACGGTGTCTGTGTAGTACTCGATGATGAACGAGGTACGCCAGTCCGACGGAGTGTTTCCCTCTAAAACCTCCCCTCCATCCATTCGGGAACCGGCGCTGCGCCGAGCTCGAGGAGCGTAGGTGCCACGTCGATATTGAGGCCCATGGCCGCCGGACGGGAACCGGCCGTCACCTTCGGTGGATACCGAATGAGAAACGGTATGCGGATGCTTTCCTCATAGGCCAAGCGGCGCTCCTGCGCTAGGCCAAACTCTCCGTAGAAGAATCCCTGATCACTGGTAACGACGATAACGGTGTTGTTGAGCTTGCCGGAAGCCTCGAGCGCAGCCAAGAGTTCGCCGATCCCGTCATCTACCGCGCTCAGCATGCGGAGACGACCCATGATGACTTCGTCGGGAGTTCCACCCGGGGGACTTCGGGGGTCGTTGTGATCGATGGGCCTTGCCCGTCGGATGATTTGCTCGTTCGCGTAGAGCTCCTCGTGGCGCGGCGCTGGAGGAAAGGTCCGCACGTAGTTGGGATGTATATCGGGATGGATGGCCTTGTGCGACACATAGAGCAAAAACGGCTCCTCGCCGGCAGCGCTGACGAAATCGACCGCGTGCTGGTTGAGGATGTCCGTCATGTAGCCCGAGGCCGGTGCCGTCGTCCCGTCGACGTTGATGTCGGGATCGAAGAACGTCCCCTGACCTTTGAAGCTCACCCAACGATCGAATCCGGGCCTCGGCGAGTCGTCCTCATGCCCCATGTGCCATTTACCGACGAACGCCGTGTTGTAGCCCGCGTCATGGAGTAAGCGGGGGAACGTTACGAGCGTGTGACTCTGCTCGTTGCG
>JBDHDY010000772.1:0-2798 GCA_039591275.1 Gemmatimonadota bacterium
GATTTTGTGCAACTATCGTTCCTGTAGGCTGAGCTTGAAGCAACATTGATTCAACATCACCCCGGATTTTGAATCATTGTTTCAAAAATTCTGACCCTCGGGAGTTCTTCAACATGGTGTAACTCGGGGATCGGGCACTGCTCTCCTTAATGTAGCGACGACCGGCATGCGCCGGTCCGAGTGCAACGAAAGATCAGGAGAGCAGCTATGGAACGCTATGTTGGAATGGACGTGTCGCTCAAGGAGACCTCGATCTGCGTGGTCGATGGCAAGGGAGAGATTGTGAGCGAAGGCACGGTGATCTCGGAGCCGGAAGCGATTGCCAAGTACATCAAGACAAAGGCAGCGAGCGCAAAGCGCATCGGTCTGGAGACCGGCCCGACGACGACCTGGCTTTGGCACGAGCTGCGGGCCCTTGGCCTGCCGGTGATCTGCATCGACGCCCGTCATGCCAAGGCGGCGCTGTCGATGCAGATCAACAAGAGCGACCGGAACGATGCCGTGGGCCTGGCTCGGATCATGCAGTGCGGTTGGTACAAGGAGGTCCAGGTCAAGAGGCTCTCGTGTCATGAGGTCCGGGCTGTGCTGAACAGCCGGGCCCTGTTGGTCAAGATCAAGCGCGATCTCGAGAACCAGATCCGTGGCTTGCTGAAGAACCTCGGTCTGGTCATCGGCGAGGCGAGCGGTAACGTCTTCCGCCGCCGTGTGGAAGAGCTCGTTGCTGAGCAGTCCCTTTTGCAAGAGGCCGTACGCCCCCTTCTGGAGGTCCGCGAGAAAGTCAGCCGAGAGATCGCCGGTCTCACGCGCAAGCTTCTGGCCTTCTGGCCTTGGCGCGGGAGGACGAAGACAGCCGCCGTCTCATGACGGTGCCGGGGATCGGGCCGATCAACGCCTTGGCCTTCCAGGCGGCAATCGACGATCCGACCCGGTTCAGGCGATCGCGCAGCGTGGGCGCCTATTTCGGGCTGACGCCGCGCCGCCATGCCTCGGGCGAGGTCGATTGGACCGGCCGGATTTCCAAATGCGGTGATGCCATGGTCAGGACCTACCTCTTCGAGGCCGCCGGCGTGCTGCTCACCCGTGTGCCCCACTGGTGCAAGCTCAAAGCCTGGGGTCACAGGTTATGGAAGCGCATCGGCTTCAAGAAGGCCAAGGTCGCCGTGGCCCGGAAGCTGGCGGTCATCCTGCATCGCATGTGGCGCGATGGAACCGACTTCATCTGGTCAAGCAAGGAGGCTGCGAAAGCGGAACCGGTGTCCCTGTCGGGACGGCGGCGTCGGTGAGATCGACCGAGGCTTTGCGACGCCTCGAATGAGGCAAGCGCGTCTTCAACATTGATCCGCCAACGTCCTCCAACGCCATCATGCAGAGGGCACAGCCCCTACTGCGGAGAGAACAGTGAACCCGGCAGGCACATCATGGAGAGCTTGACATCCAATCCCCGAGTTAGAGAACACCCTCGGCTACAAGCGGCTGTTCAACCGGGCATGCGAACACGACCGCTTTTCGGCGCTAAGCGGACATTCAAGACCACTAAGTACTTCCAGCACATCACGTTTCCAACTGCGACACGACCGGGGGTCAGGTCGTCCTTGCGCGCCGCCCCGGGCGGTGTCATAAGACGCCTTTAATGACCGCGCTTGGGCTTAAGGCCGCCAACCTGGGCTTCCCCCACCGCCATCTCCTCGGCATCGAGGGGCTGGGCGCGGCAGAAATTTCCGTCCTCCTCGATCTTTCCGATACCTACGTCGAGTTGAACCGCGGCGAGGACAAAAAAACCAGCCTCTTGCGCGGTTTGACCGCGATCAATCTTTTCTTTGAAAGTTCAACGCGCACGCGCACGTCTTTCGAGCTGGCGGGTAAGCGTCTTGGCGCCGACGTCATCAACATGTCGGTGGCCTGGAGCTCGATCAAGAAGGGCGAGACCCTGATCGATACTGCCATGACCCTGAACGCCATGCGCCCGGACGTGCTGGTTGTCCGGCACCCGGATTCGGGCGCGGTCAAGCTGCTCTCCGAGAAGGTCAACTGCGCGGTCATCAACGCCGGCGACGGCAGCCACGAGCACCCGACGCAAGCGCTGCTGGACGCGCTGACCATCCGCCGCCGCCGCGGCAGCCTGGAGGGCCTGAGGGTCGCCATCTGCGGCGACATTCTGCACAGCCGGGTGGCGCGCTCGAACATCCATTTGCTGACCGCCATGGGCGCGCAGGTTCGCGTCATCGCGCCCCCCACACTGCTGCCCGCCGAGATCGAGCGCATGGGCGTCGAGGTCTTCTTCGACATGCGCCAAGGGCTCACGGACTGCAACATCGTCATGATGTTGCGCCTGCAGACCGAGCGCATGCACGGCACCTTCGTGCCCTCGATCCGGGAGTACTTCCGCTTCTTCGGTCTGGACCGGGACAAGCTCCAGGCGGCCATGCCGGATGCGCTGATCATGCGCCCGGGCCCCATGAACCGGGGTGTCGAGATCGACAGCGAACTGGCGGACGACATCGACCGCTCGGTGATTCAGGAGCAGGTCGAGATGGGCGTGGCGGTGCGCATGGCCTGTCTGGACGCCTTGACCCGGAGCCTGCGCGGCCGCAAAAGCGCCGCGGTCGAGGCGATTTCGGGCAGCCGGTCATGAGCGGCGCCAATGGCGGCAATGGCGCGGTAAAGCGCACCGCCTATGTCAACGCCCGGCTGCTCGACCCCGAGAGCGGCCTGGACGTTTCGGGTGCGCTGCTTGCCGAAAACGGGCGGATCACCGATCTGGGCCCTGCCCTGTTCCAGGATGGCGTGCCCGAGGGCCT
>JBDHDY010000773.1:0-3294 GCA_039591275.1 Gemmatimonadota bacterium
AGTACCAGCAACAGAAACTGCTCGGTCCAGATGGTAGCCACCGAAGACGATCGGGCGGCGCTCGACGCGGCCATGAATGCACTTGGCGCACAATATCAGACCGATATGCATGAGGGCATTGCCTGGGCCTGGCGTGCCTTGTCACCACGCTGGCGTGGTGTTTGGAGCGACCCAGAATTTCCCAAAGATTACGACGATAAGTGGCGGAAGGTCGCGATCATCGTCACGGACGGCTGGTCCAGTCCCTGGATGTCACCCTACAATGAATCCGTACACGATCAAATTTTGCCCAACGTTTGCGAGGACATGAAGGCAGAAGGAATAGAGATATACGTGCTCTGGATGAACAGGAACAACAATGCAAAAGCGGCCGCGAGGCCTTACTACGAACAATGCGCCTCGGACGGGGGTTATCATTTCGCCGATGCCCAGATAGAGGCCGACGTCGATACGGCCTTCTCCGAGATCGCCCGTCGAATTTTCGAGCCTCGGTTGGTGAACTAGCCGGAAAATCCTCAAAGTCTGTAACGAAAACCAATGTCTCAAAGGGGTCAACGGACGAAACCGCTACGCGGTAGTTTGATGCGGCAAGTGGGGCGGTCTGCGCGGTAACGGGATGGGTCTGTCCTGTGTTGAGGTTTGGGGTTTTAGAACCTCACCTCGAGACAGGAGCAGACCCATGACTGACAGAACAATCAGCCCTGCTGGCAGCCCGTTGTGCCGGCGCATGACCGAGGACATGACGGTCCGCGGCTTCGCGCCGAAAACCCAGACAGGATACATCCGTGCGGTGAGGGATTTCACGACCTTTTTCGGCCGCTCTCCGGACCAGGCGAGCGCGGAGGATCTGCGGCGCTATCAGCTGTACATGCGATCCATCGGGGCCTCAGCCACGAGCATGAACGCGGCGGTGTCGGCCTTGCGCTTCTTCTTTGGCGTGACGCTGGGACGGGGCGATGCGCAGGCGGGTATGACGACCGTGCGCGAGCCGCGCAAGCTGCCGGTGATCCTGAGCACCGAGGAGGTCGCGCGTCTTCTCGATGCGGCGCCTGGCCTCAAGTACCGGGCGGCGCTCAGCGTGGCCTACGGAGCCGGCCTGCGCGCCTCGGAGGTTGTCTCGCTCAAGATGAGTGACATCGACAGCGAGAGCCGCTGCTCGATCTGCTGCGCGCCTGGTGGCTGGCCGCTCGCGCGCGCGGCATGATGCTGCCGGGCGGCTGGCTGTTTCCGGGCCAGAACCCGATCAACCCACTGACCACCCGGCAGCTGAGCCGCGCCTTCCACGGCGCCAAGGCGGCGGCTGGTATCGACAAGCCCGTCTCGCTGCATACGCTGAGACACTGTTTCGCGACGCACCTGCTTGAGCAGAAGGTCGATATTCGCGTCATCCAGGTTCTGCTCGGCCACAAGAGGCTCGACACGACCGGGCGCTACACCCAAGTCGCCAGCAAAATCCTGCGTGCAACCAAGAGCCCACTGGAACATCTGACCCAAGGACCCTTGCCGCCTGCCTGACCCGGCGGCTTCATGCCCCGGGAAAGCTTAGAGGTCGCGGATATCTTCCGCGCCCACGGCGCTGCCTGGCGCCGCGCCAATGCCGGCCACGTGAGTCTCGGCCAGCTCAAGGTGATGTCGGCGATCGAGCACTGCCGCACGGCGGCGCTCGGCGGACACGTTGCGCGCTGTGAGCCAGCATACAACGATCGCCTACAACTCGTGCCGCAATCGCCATTGCCCGAAGTGCCAGGGGGCAGCGGCCAAGGACTGGTTGGCAGCGCGCCAGGCCGAACTGTTGGACGTACCCTATTTCCACGTCGTGTTCACCCTGCCGAAGCCGATCGCCGACATCGCTTACCAGAACAAGGCGGTGGTCTACGACATCCTGCTCAAGGTCGGCGCCAAGACCCTGATCACCATCGCCGCCGAGCCGAAGCATCTCGGTGCCCGGATCGGCTTTACCGGCGTGCTACACAGCTGGGGCTCGGCGATGACCCATCACCCGCACGTCCACTGGATCGTACCGGGCGGCGGCATATCGCCCGATGGCGAGCGCTGGATAGCCTGCCGGCCGCGGTTCTTTCTGCACGTGCGCGTGCTCTCGCGGCTGTTCCGCCGGCTGTTCTTGGAGAAGCTATGTGCTACCCACGAGGCCGGGCATCTCCGCTTCTTCAACGATCTGGCTCATCTCGCCGACCGCGACGCCTTCGCCGCCCATCTGGCGCCCCTGGGCAAGGTCGAATGGGTGGTCTACGCCAAGCGGCCGTTCGCCGGGCCTAACGCTGTGCTTGCCTATCTGTCGCGCTACACCCATCGCGTCGCGATCTCAAACAGCCGCCTGATCGCCCTCGACGACAACAAGGTCACCTTCAAGTACAAGGACTACCGGGCCAAAGACGGTGATCTGCACAAGACCATGGCCCTCCCGATAGCCGAGTTCATCCGGCGCTTTCTCACCCACGTGCTCCCCTCAGGCTTCCACCGCATTCGCCACTACGGGCTATTCGCCAACGGCGGACGAGCCGAGAACCTGGCTCGGGCGCGCCACCTCCTCGCCATGCCGGCCTTCGACGGCGCGGCCGGCGACAGCCAAACCGTCGAAGAACCGCCGTCCAGCGCCTATCCTTGTCCCAGCTGCGGCGGCCCGATGATCGTCATCGAGACTTTCGAGCGCGGCAACCAACCACGGGCGCCGCCAATCCACGGCCGCGAGGTCGACCGCCCATGACGACGATCCCGCAGATCCACCCCGGCAAGGATGACCGCCCGGACCGCCGGCTCTCGACCGGCCACCACGGTGTATGTCCAAAGCACGGTACCGCGCCCCGCGACACCGCCCAATTGCGGCCATGCGACGTGAAAATCCCCGCCCAGCTCTGCCGAGCTGCCGCCGGAGGCCGCCGCAACCGGCTCGCGCCACCCCGCCCGAACCGAGTCCGGCCGCAGCCGACCGTCAAATCCCCATAGCCAGCGGCACAACCGCGTATATCCCGCCCGCGGTTTCCTCCCTTGAGGCTTGTCCGACACCTGCCGTCCGAGCCCGTCGCAGCCACCGCGTCACGGCAGATGTCCGACAACCCTTCACATTCTCGGACATCCTGAGCACCTGCCCGAGAGGTCTGCTCCTGGGGGTCAAGCAGTCATAATCAGAGGGAAAGCGGACATCCGATTTTGGATGTCGGCTGTTGGGGGAAGACCGGACGTTGCTTGTCAGGGGCTGTCAGGACCGCTCATAGCCAATAACTGCCATTGCGATGCCGTTGGATGGGAGCCGTCCACTGCATCAGAAGCGGAGTT
>JBDHDY010000774.1:0-3224 GCA_039591275.1 Gemmatimonadota bacterium
TGCGTCTCCTTGGCGAGAATCCCCCGCTCCATCAGCGCTTCACAGAACGGCCTGGCAGTGCCGCTTTCCTTCTTGATCTCGACCCCGATCATGAGGCCCTTGCCTCGCACCTGTGCCACGTGGGGTGAATCTATCTTGCGAAGTTCACCCATGAACCAGTCACCCAGTTCCAACGCCCGTTCTGGTAGCCGCTCCTCGACGATGACGTCGAGAGCCGCCCGCGCCACGGCCGCACCCAGCGGATTTCCACCGAACGTCGAACCGTGGTCGCCTGGCTTGAAAACACTCATGACATCGTCACCGGCGAGCATGGCAGAGACTGGATAGAAACCGCCGGACAGCGCCTTGCCGACTACCATGACATCCGGCTTCACGCCGTCCCAGTCCGAGCAGAAGAACTTTCCGGTTCGCCCGAGACCTGTCTGGATCTCGTCCGCCACTAGCAGCACGTTGTTGGCCTTGCAGATTTCTGCCGCTTTCGCGAGGTAGCCATCGGGCGGGACGATCACTCCCCCCTCACCCTGGAGAGGCTCAACGAGAAACGCCGCCGTGTTTCGGTTGATGGCGGCCTGGAGCGCACGGATATCACCGTAGGGAATAATCTTGAACCCCGCAGTGAGGGGTCCAAATCCCGCCTTGTAGGCCTCATCCGTGGAGAAGGAAACGACCGTCGTCGTCCGTCCGTGGAAGTTGTTCTCGCACACGATGATCTCGGCCTGGTCGTTGGGGATCCCTTTGACCTGATATCCCCAACGCCTAACAGCCTTGATTGCCGTCTCAACGGCTTCGGCGCCTGAGTTCATGGGGAGCGCCTTCTCGTAACCCGCCAGCTCACAGAGCTCGCGAAGAAACGGCCCCATCTGATCGTTGTGGAAGGCCCGCGACGTGAGGGTCAGGCGGTCGAGCTGCTTCTTCGCCGCCTCAACGATCTTGGGATGCCGGTGTCCCTGATTCACTGCAGAATAGGCGGCGAGACAGTCGAGGTACTTGTTGCCTTCGATGTCCCAAACCCAGGGGCCCTCGCCACGCGAGAGCACGATAGGCAGCGGGTGGTAGTTGTACGCGCTGTACCGATCGACCTCGGCCAGATAATCGGCAGTGTTCATCTCTACATCCTTGCTGAGATAGATCTCGACCCAAGTCGGCAGCCCGCCCCAAACCGCTGGAAGCCTATGAAAGTAATGGGTCGAGTGGGTGGCGAGAAGGCGATCGTCGGCCAGCCGGTTCATCTGCTCCGTGGCTCACCCTGCCAGCCGGAGGTGGTGGGGCCTTCTCCCTTCTCACTTCTCCCTTCTCACTCAAAGACCGCTGGTAGCTGGCTGCTTGGGGGGTGGCGGCGAGGTGGGGCCTGACACTTCTGTGACACATCCGCAGCGATTACCTGCTATTTTGTGGCCGGGCGGTGGCCGCTGTGACCGTCAACGTCGTCAAGGAAGGAGAGAAGATGGAGCGCGTCGGTGTCGTTGGAATCTCGTGGCGGATGGGGGGCGTGGACGCGTTGCCGCCTTTCACCGTGCCTCTCCAAGACCAACCCCGGCGGCTCAGGACGCTCGCCGAGGAGATCGGCGCGTCGGAGCTCGTCTATTTGGCGACCTGCAATCGGGTAGAAGTCGCCTTCGCAGGTGACGGGACTGTTCCCGTCAATGCATATCGACAGCGCATCTTCGAATCACTGGTGGGGCGGTCTCCCGAGGGCGGAGCGCCGGCTCCGGGCGTGGCACGGAGAAGGTGCGGCCGAGCATCTCTTCCTCGTCACCGCGGGTCTGGATTCAGCGAAGCTCGGTGAAACCGAGATTACGGGTCAGGTGCGCAACGCAGTTGACCTGTCCCGGAAGCTCGGCCTCACCGGCCCCCGTCTGGATCGCATTTTCGAGGAAGCCCTCAGGGTGGCCGGAAGGATCCACAGGGCAGCCGGTGTAACGGCAGGTAAAGTATCACTGGCCACCATCGCCCTCGACCATCTACGAAAGCGCCTGCGGTTGACACCCGGGACAGTAGCCACCGTTGGGATATCCGCCATGACAAAGACGTGCGCCCGCGAATTGGCGAAAGACAAGATCCCGTTGCTCATTGTCAACCGGACTGTCGCAAAGGCCGAGAAGCTGGCTCGCGAGGTTGGCAGCAGGTGTTGTTCGTTGGAAGCGCTCGTCCAACATTCTGAGGGCGTCCAGGCAATCGTGCTCGCCACCGGATCGCCGGAGCCGGTGCTTCGGCGACAGGATCTAGACCGGATGGCCACCAACGCACTGCCGGGGGATCCACCACTTGTGGTAGACATGGCAGTTCCACCGGACGTGGACCCACAGGACGCCAAGGCCGCTGGAGTCAGGCGCATCGGGATGGATCAGATCGTCGCTGAAGCCACAGCCAACCGCGAGCGACGGATCGAAGAGACTGCAGATGCACGCGCCATTGTCGACGAGGCGCTCGACACCCTCCGGAAAAGAATGGCCGAGCGTGTGGTGGCCCCGATGATCGTGGAACTCCGGCGCCGCTACCGTGAGACAGCTCAGCAACAGGTCGAGGAGTTGCTGAGAAAGAAACTCCACAGCTTGGACGAGTCCCAGCAGCAGGAGCTGCGGCAGTGGGCAGATGCTTTTGCGCGGCGGTTGGCCCACATTCCTCTCATCGGGCTGCGGAACCTGGCGTTCGAGAAGGGCCCCGCCACGGTGGATGCGTTCTTCGCTGGCGCGGATGAGACACTGGCCCGCGAGCTACGTGAGGTGGTGGAGCGGTCCGGCATGCCTGCCGACGTACACGACGACGATCTGTAACTGCACGCCCTAGCGCACTAGCTTCCTTTTGATATGATGAGACTTCACGGTTCCGTCATCGGCGGGGGGAGGCTTTGTGAGGATTAAGACCCTCGATCACACACGGGCTCTACAAGTGGGGTTCTTGTTTTTATTCCTGGTGGCCGTGGGTCAGGTGACCTGGTGGATCCTGGACCAGGCGTCCTATGCATCAGAGGTTCGGACGCGGTTGACGCAGTTGATTGAAGCCGACGCGCAGGCGGCGAACCGGTTCCTGGAGCGAGGGGGAGATCCAGCGGCCATCACTGTCCTCTTTCCCCATCTGCTTCGCGACCCCGCTTCCGGTGAATTGATGATTCATCCTGTCGTACTGCAATCGATCGAGGAGGAGCGACGACGACGACTCAACCAGTACGGTTGGGAAGGCGCGTTCTTTCTTGTCGTGCTCATTGGCGGGATGGCAGTGTTGGC
>JBDHDY010000775.1:0-2017 GCA_039591275.1 Gemmatimonadota bacterium
CCTGTGCTCCCGCTAATGAGCGATTCAACAGTCCTTGACAATTTACAGGATTTTGTTAGGTTTCAACTGCGTCTGTGTAACCGTTCACTTCCCCCCCTGCGATCCACCGGAGTGGTCGCAGGAGGGAACGGTACGGCGGGTGGTTGGGCCGGGCTGTGCAGGTTGGCGTGCGATTAGGCGGCCACGGCCGGGAGAGGGAGAGGCTTGAGACCCTTGCGGCCGCGGGCGATGGTCTGCGCGATATAGGACCATGGGTCCACCTGGCGGAGCCGACAAGTCTGGATCACGCTCAGCAGAGACGCGCAGGCAAGGCTGCCTTCGGGAGTGCGGGTCCCGAAAGTGATGCGGCGTAGAATCACAGCGTGCCTCAAGGCGCGCTCGGCGAAGTTGTTGGTTGGCGGCAGGCGTGGAGTCTTGACAAACGCCACCACTGCATCCCAGTCATAGAGGATTTCGCAAGCGAGCGCTTGGAGCTTGGGGTGGTCGGAATCCTCGCCGAGGATGCACGCCCTTTTCAGGCGGGCGAGGATCGGGTTGGTGGTTGGCTTGGCCTCCCCGCCCGCTTCGGCGACGGTTTTGATGACCAGCCGTAGCTCCCGTAGGAGCCACTCTCCCATCCTTTGGGCTTGCTGATCGACGGCACCCGAAAGGCCGACGGCTTTTCGGATCAAATGCGCCAGGCACCGTTGTCGCCACTGATGATCTCGGTACAGCTGGTAGCCGTCCGTGACCAACCACCCCAGAAACGCCTCGCTGACGAGAATCCGGAACATCTCCTTCGTCCTGGGTCCTATGATGAACACAGCAATCGTGGCCGACGTCGCGACCCACAGCCAAAGCCGCTTGGCCTTCTCCGGCCAGGGGGTCTCATCGAGGTGGAGGATGTCCTGCTCCTGCAACTCGTCGATCAGGTCTTCTACCACAGGGACACAGGCGATCCCGGCCTCCCGGACGCAACGATCGATGGTGCCTCGGGATAGGGGGGTATGCAACCAGCAGGCGAGGAACTCCTCAATCTTGCCCCTCGACATCCGGTGCCAGTTCGCGAGGCTTGCGATGAATGCGGCGAAGAGAGGCCCGACGAGGACATACTCGTTGAGCGTCAAGTCCTTCTTGCGGCCCGGGACACAAGAGACGTATCCCTCACCCGGTCGAGCTTTCGTCACATGCCCGCAGTCGCAAGACGACTCGAAGTAGAGGTGCTTGATACAGCGGACGCGAAGCTCCCTCTTTCGTTCCGGGAGTTCGAGCTCTAACTCGTGGCGCCCCATGTGAGGCTTTGCTCCCTGGGGAACCTGTGCCGTTTTGGAACAAGCGGCGCAACACTCTGGATGATGATCGACAGTCGTCTCGGGCACCAGGGGATCGTGGCGCCAAACCCCCTTGGCACCGGGCTGTTTACCCGGGCTACGCCCTGACCCCTCCGGCGATTCGGTCTCAGAGGAGTCGGCAGTATCTTGCTGCTCCAGTGCCTCTTCGGCGTTGTTGTCTTCGCGGTCGGCCGAACGGCTGCTCTCCGAGGTCGACTGGTCGTCGCTGTCGGGTCTTGGCTCGTCGCCTTTGTTGGGTGTGTCGAAGGGACTGTCGGACGACGGAGGTCGAGAGCTGTTGCGCGAATTCTGTTCCAAACGTTCCAGAAACTCCACAGCACCTTGGCGCAGATTCCACGCCACATCGACCAACCGATCCTGGTCTTCCTTGGACAACCGACGCATATTCTAACCCTAGCACGTCGGCGATCATTTGTCCCGTCCTGATTTCGCTTGGCGAAAAAACGGGAGGCCCATTCAACAAATGCCGGGGGGAAGCAAGACTGCTGTGGATGAGTCTGCCATGAAGGGGATAGGAGAGAGGGCTACGTTAGCGCAGTCAGAGGGGGCAGAAGTGACGTCCCCAGATGGGGTTGCTCGTGTGCTTGCTCTCACCTCACGAACCGGAGTCAACGTCGGGGGGAGTGAACGGTTACCCTTACACGCTAAGTCAAACGGGCTGCGGTCATTCGGTCGTTGGTCTAACC
>JBDHDY010000776.1:0-3291 GCA_039591275.1 Gemmatimonadota bacterium
GGGTTTCTGCACGTGAAGTGCAGTGCAGAACCCTAGTGCAGACCGACCGCCAAGTTTAGGTTTTGCGAAGCAACGTTGGTACCGTTTCCCCTCCATGTGAGGACATATGCGATTCTATCTTCTGTCAGTCATACTCTGCCTCTCTCTCGTCGCCAATGGCGTCGCTCAACAAGAAGAGCGGCGGCCCATGACCACGGACGACGGTCTCGACATGGTGCAGCTTGGGGACGTCCTCATGTCACCGGACGGCCGCTCGGTGTTCTTCTCCAAATCGGAGCTCGATTGGAAGGAGAACAAACGGAAGAAAACCTTCTACATGATGCCAGCGGATAGCGGAGAGGCCTTTCAGTACATCGGTGATGGGGGCGGCAGTTCATTCCAATTTTCGCCTGATGGACAATACCTGTCATTCACGAGAGCGGTCAAGGATACGGCGCAACTGTTCATCATGCGCACTGCCGGAGGCGAGGCAGTGCAGCTCACGAAACACAAGAGCGCCGTTGCCAGCTATCAATGGTCGGGGCTGAGCAATGCGATCTTCTTTATCGCTGACGATGCTAAATCAGAGGAAGAAGCGAAGCAGCACAAGGATGGGTACGACGCCGTTGTGGTGGATGAGGGACCGAATGGTCAGCGAGCGGCGAGCTGGCGGAATCTTTGGAAGGTGGAAATCGCCACCAAGGAAGAGACTCAGCTCACCGAAGAGGAGTTCCGCATTGGGAATTTCGACGTGTCGCCTGACGGAAAAGCCGTTGTTCTCACCGGCCGATATGAGAATCGCCGCAATCAACAATACTTGTCCGAGATCTTTCTGTTCGCTGTCGAGACGAAAGAAAAGACGCGATTGACGGATAATCGCGCACCCGAAAGCAACGTTCTGTGGGCGCCTGACGGAAGGCGTTTCGCCTATACCGCACCGAGCGATTCCGAGTGGGATCTGCGACTGACCAAGATCTGGGTCATGGACACGCAAACGCAAGAGAGTCGACTCTACCGCCTGGACGTCGAATCCGGACAGGTTCAGCAGCTCACCCATGAGTTCGGGACATTGCGGGCTTTTTCCTTCTCGAAGGACAGAGCCCGTATGGCATATGCGTTCGAAGATTTTGACACGCCGCCGGATCTCTACGTGTCGCGCCTTACGAACGCCAACCCGAGCATTGAGACGGACATCGTGCTGGCCAGGGGAGAGGTCGTCACGTGGAATAGTCAAGATGGGATCGAGATTGAAGGGATCGTGATGCTTCCTCCCGACTACGATGGCGATGGGGGCCTGCCTCTATTGCTCCATATCCACGGCGGGCCGGCCGGAGTGTTCCGGAACAGCTTCAGCTACAGGAATCATGTCTGGGCCGGTTTGGGATATGCCCAATTGCTGCCGAACGTCCGTGGCAGTAGCGGTTATACGGACGACCTGCTGCGCGGCAACATGCGCGACATCGGCGGTGGTGATTATTGGGATCTGATGACCGGAGTGGATCATGTGGTCTCCGAAGGGATTGCACACCGCGACAGCTTGGGCCTTCGCGGTTGGAGCTATGGTGGCATTCTCGGTGGTTGGACCCTCACCCAGACCGATCGATTCAAGGGTGCGTCGCTGGGCGCCATGGTATCTGACTGGACCTCAGAGTACGGGCCCGGATTCAACCACGATGTACGACTCTGGTATATCGGTGAAACGCCGTGGGAACGTCCGGATGAGTGGCGCAACATGTCTTCACTTACGCACCGCACATCGCGAACGTGACGACGCCGACACTCCTGCTCCACGGTGTCAACGATCGGACGGACACCGAGCCGCAGAGCATGATGTATTTCACCGCTCTCAAAGATCAGGGTAAGGAGACGCGGTACATCAAGTTCCCCCGTGAGCCCCATGGCTTCCGCGAGCCGCGGCACCAACGAACGCGAGACATCGAGGAGATTCGCTGGATCCAGAAATATGTGCGGGGCATCGAGTGGGCGCCGTGGGAGCGGGCCGACGAGGACGATGACGAGAATAAAGTGCAGAAGGTGGCAAGCAGCGACCGGCGTTGATAGCGAGTTGCATGAGCGTCCGTAATCCAATAGTCGACGGAGATTCCCGTACGGGTGTCGTGCGGTGTGTCACGTTTTTTGTGTTGGCGTGGTCGCTGCGATACAACGAGCATAGTGGTTCCTTTCATGGCGATCCGGGGTACAATTCAAGGCTCCACCTCACGCCAATGCTATGACTGGAGTAATCTGGAAGATGTACGATAGAGTCTTCTCGCAGGTCCGATGTCTCGTTCTCCTAGCAGCTGTCGTCCTGGTGGCCGCCTGTGCCTCTAGCGCACCGCCGCCGGAAGCGCCGGAGCCTGCCCCCGCCCCGGAGGTCACCGGCGCGGGCTATCTGGTCTACTTTGCCGACTCAATGGGCATTTGGAGGCGAGATACGAGACTAGCAGAGGACGACCTGCTGCTCGAGGTGGACGCCATGGTCAGGCAGGTACGCATGTCGCCGGACGGAGGCCGAACCGCCGTGGTCTATCGCGAGACCGCCAAGTCCGTGCTGAGCGTGATCGATGGGGCGTCGGGGAACGTAGCCACCGTCCACACAGGCGGACCTAATCTCGTCTACACGTTGCAGTGGTCTCGGAACGGCTCGGCGCTCGGCGTGGGGTTCTACGAAGAGGGAGCGCGGCGTGGCCGTGGTGAGCGCGGCGTCTTGGTCTTTAGATCGGACGGCTCGGTCCGCAACGTCGGCTGCAGTGTGTCGAACCGATTCGCAGGCTGGAGGTCCAACGGCAGCCTCGTCGTGGGAGACGGAGCGAATCTCTATATCGTCAGCGCCAACAACTGCAGCACGCTCTTTACTCTCGAACCGCGTGGCCGATCCGAGATCGTTTACTCACCTGACGGCTCGGAGTTCCTCTATTCCAGAAGCCGGGGCATCCGCTACCGCAACCGCCGCAGCCGCGTACAGCGATCGGAGCTATTCTTGGCCCAATACAACGGCCGCAATGGGAGGAAGATCGTCGACTACAACCACAACCCACGCAATGCTCGCTGGTCTCCCGACGGCCGCAAGATTGCCTTTGAGGCCGAGTCCCAGGATTTCGCCAATATCATGCACCTGGCTATCTACGACGTCAGAAGCGGCAGAATGACCGTCGACAGCAAAGAGAGAGCGCTGGGACTACCCAGTGATCGTACCCCGTGCTGGTCGCCCGATGGTGCGAGGATCGCCCACAATCGAACGTATGCTCGGCGGACGGGAGGAGACCTTTTCTACACCAAGCAGAGAGTCGTGAGAGATCTTGCTACCGGTGA
>JBDHDY010000777.1:0-2152 GCA_039591275.1 Gemmatimonadota bacterium
TGGTTTCTTCATAGCATAGGATTCGGTTCGGAGTCGATGGAGCCAAGCGCGGCTGTGTTGAGTCAGCGAAAGATATTCAAGCTCTCCATCTCGTGCGCTCATGACAGCCGCTCCTGCTGCAACTCCTGGCGGGGGGGGCCTAAGCCACTGTGAGACAATGGATTACGTCAGTCTCGCTTCCTCCGGGAACCGCTTGCGACCCGGAACCGTTGAAGGCGGGTAGGCTCGCACGCCCAGTTCGCGCGGTATGCGGAGTCTCGCAACAGGAGTGAGTGCATATGGGTGCGTTTCTCAAGTTCAACAGGGGTCTCCTGCAATTGCCGGTGCCGGTTAAGGCATGGCTCGTGGTGTTGGTGGCCGGGAACATGATCGTGCCGCTATTCCTTCTAGGCCGTGTAGAAACTCGCGTAGTTCTGGGTGTCTTCGTGGCGTCCGCCATGCTCATGACGCTGTTGACGGCGCTTGTCGGGTTCACCCGCCTGCTAGGGATCGGCCACGTACTGTGGCTCCCTCTTCTCTATTATCTCTGGACGCGACTTGGCCAAGTTCCGGCGACCGATTTCTTCGGATACTGGGTACGGGGAGTCATGCTGGTGAACGGCGTATCCCTCATACTCGATGTCTTGGACGTACTCCGGTATGTGGGCGGCGATCGAGCTGAGATGGTAGAGGGTTTATGAGGGGGACGACGGCAGAAAGACTACCGAGGACGCCGCGGCACAGCCGCCCTTGATGTTGCGAGCATGCGGCGATGTGCCCGCCAGGCTCCGCACCCCGTTGGCTCCTGTCCGCTTTCCTTAATATCTGTGAACTCTCTCTAGCAGCTCCCAGCTGCGACCGTCTCGGCCCAGCAACACCTTGCAGGGTTTGCAGATGGCAAACTCGGGATGCGAAGCCCCTCGGTGAGCCATCACTCGCTATCCCGATGGCGGTGGAAGTGCCGCGTCCCGACCAGGAAAAATAGTGAGATACATCCCTGACGTTTCTCGGAACACCAAACAGATTGATTTCGCGTTAGCCGAACATGTGCAGATATGTGGGAGACCTCGGTTGACCGATGGAAATGTCCAAGACGCTGAGAATCTCGAAGTTACGTTGAACACTGAGTCATCCGTCCTTACGGAGGGCCCCGCAGCGGAGCGGCCATCCGGTCCAAGGGCGAGCGTTTGGTGATGCATGTCACAAAAGCGGACGGCAGCGAATCCATGACATCCAACTGTCCCAAATGCCAGTCACCGATCTCTACTGGCGTGGCCCGCTGTCCTGACTGTGGGGTGGGTATTCCAACCAATCCAAACATGGAGACGGCGCCTTACAGCCAGAAGGCTGTAGAGGAGATGCAGGTTCTTGGCCGGCTGACCAAGGCACTCGGAACTAGCTACCAGGTGCTCGGGTTGGTGGGGCGTGGCGGATTTGCCGAGGTGTACGAGGTCTGGGACACGAACCTCGAGCGGCGTCTGGCGGTCAAGGTGCTCGATCCGAGCATTGCGTGGACGCCCGGAACGCTCGACCGGTTCAGACACGAAGCCCGAACCGTGGCGCGTCTCACCCATCCCAACATCCTTCCCATCCACTTTGTGGGTGATGCTCAAGGGATTGCGTACTATGTGATGCCGTTCGTCGAGGGCGAGTCGCTGCGGGACCTCCTCGACCGCCGCCACCGAGACATCAAGCCTGACAACGTGATGATAGAGGCGAGCAGTGGCCGCACTTTGTTGGTGGATTTTGGCATAGCCAAAGCCCTCGATTCCGAGAAGTCGCATCAGATGACGCAGACCGGCTTGGCGGTCGGCACGCCTCACTTCATGAGTCCAGAGCAGGCAATGGCCGATAAGCTGGATGGGCGCTCCGATCTGTATTCCTTCGGGGCCATGCTGTTTGAGTTGATAACCGGCGCAAAGCCGTTCGATGGCGAAACGGCCCAAGGCATCATTGCACAGCACCTTGCGGATCCCGTGCTCGCGCCTGCTGAGATTGACCTGAGCGTGCCGGACTGGCTGTCAGACTTCGTCGTGCGGTTGATGGAGAAGAAGCCCGCCGACCGTTTCCAAGATGCGAACGAGGCACTGCAGGCCATTCAGGAGCAGATTGGGCCGGCGCCAAACGGCAAGCTGCCCTCGAGCACGAAAATGGATCTCGGTGTTGGTGAGAT
>JBDHDY010000778.1:0-2725 GCA_039591275.1 Gemmatimonadota bacterium
TTCGTCCAAAACGGAATCCCGGACGCTTCGCCCCATTCCTTTAGTAAGGTCTGGCCGTACGAAAGGGGAACCGGTGGCATGGGGTACGGCTTGGAGCGCACATCCAACTCGGCTGGCCCCTGCTCTCCCGCCACGCCCATCCGCTCTTCGGCTTCCTGGTAGTACGGCTCGAGATCGTCATAGCCAATCGGCCAATCGTCGCCGACCCCGTAGAGCGACTCGACGTGCATATCTTCGGGCGTGAACCGTGGGCACGTTCCTCCCCAGTGCATAGCGAGCCCACCTTCCCCCATAGAGCGTGACTGGATACCGTGACCAGTCTGACCCCGAATGTGGTCGTTGGGCCACGGATTGTCTCCATAGGCGAGCAACCGCCGGCGATGTTCGAACCGATCGTTTAGATCGGACGTCTTGTCTCCCGCTTCCACGACTACAATCCGCGCTACCCGCTCATCGGCGAGCTTTTCGGCCACCATGGCCGCGGTGATACCGCCTCCAATGATGCAGACATCGCTTTCGATTATCCTAGTCATGGCTACCTCCCCCTTCGAGCGGGGACGGTCTCTCTGACGCGTCGCCCAAACCGCGGCAGGCGTACATGCCGATGGCAGCACGGTGGCAGAGGTCGTTGGCTTCCGGTTTGGCGTAGAAGTATGAGAGGAGTCCCACCGCAACGTGTCGTGCGTTCACCGCGCTGGGCAGCCGGTCGAGGCGATCTCGCTGTATTTGGCCACTTATCATGGCGCGACTCTGCTCTACTGGGAGCTCGCCATACGAGACTCCGTGACGTCTTTCTGATTCGAGATCCAGGGCATGCAACTGTGAAGCCCAGCGAGGTTCTGGGTGGGGAGGACCATAGCGGATCTCGGATGAGGTTATGTAGCTGTGACTCTGCTCCATAACGGCCTCGTAGCCGCGAAGCCACTCCCGGAAGTCATCGACGACCCGGTCAACGCCATCCGGGCCAAGATCCGTTACCGGGAGCACCGCACGCCCAACCGCCCGAAGGAGTCCGATTTCGAGCGATGCGCCTTGCGACGCACCACGCGGTGCACATTGGGCTAGGGAAACCACTGATGCGATGGCGGCCGATTGCTTGATGAACGTCCTGCGATTGCCGTCTGCCATGGCCATGCTCCCAGTTGTCTGTGCTCGCACAGGCGCTTTTCAAGATCAGGAACAACCCACTCTTTGCTAACCCCGTGTGCCTATGTGCTCCTCAAGTTACGGCACGTAGCGACGTAACTGCTGCGCTTCCTCAATGGCAACATCGATGGCCTCCACCAAGCGGTTTCGTTCACGGATGAGGCTGGTTTGGGCGAAGCGATAGCGGTCGCTCGCAGGGTTCTCGCTGGCAAGGATCTCGACGGGCGCGAGGCCTGGCAGCAGGCCGAGGCCGCGGCCGGGGTCTGGGTGGAACGGGCTCAACGGATCGTAGAGCACTCGGAAGAGCGGGCGCAGGACACGCACCATGCCGAGGTTGAAATCACGTTCCGCCTCTCGTGGGAGCGCATTGTGAATCTGTTGCACGATCACAAGCAAACGGCGCTGGCGAGTCACAGCCGCGGCCAGGTCAAACCGATCACCGGCGGTCTCTTGGCGACTGGTGATGATTTGTCCCAAGTTCTGCACCTCCGCCACCAAATCCACGTCGAATGTGTCGTCCGGCGTGTGCCACCACCAGTAGCCACCATCCTCGGACAGGCGGGTGTGATTGATCTGGAGGAGCGGAAGCCCGACACCGTTGAATGCTTGGTCTGAGTTGCGACCCGGCTGCCCGGCGATGATGGATACGCCGGTGCTTCGATGCACTACCGTCTGCGCAAGCCCCGCAAGCGATGACGTCGTGGAGGCTCCGAAACGCTTCGCGCCCGTCTGGCCGATCCCGTCCACGTTCACATACGCGATAGCCTGGGAGCGAAGCTCGTCGAAGTAGTGATCGGCGAACCACGTGGATCCCCCGTACCGCGCGTTGCTGTGCCCTGGCCACCAAGCCACCACGAGCCCACGGCGGAGACTGCTTCGATGCTTGTAAAACGCCGTGGCAAGTTCCACCATCGCCGCGTTCGATGCACCCTCATCCGTCCCAGCATGATACCAGCCGTCGATGTGTCCACCGAACAAGACGTAGGGTGCGTCTGGCTCCGGTGCCGGAATACGAGCAACGGCCAAGCGAAGCGGTTTCCAGCCCGCGTTGACCTCTACAGTGAGCCGTACTTGAACATCTCCATCGGCAACGAGCCGGCGCAGTTCATCGCCTGCACTCTTCGTCACCTGCGCGACTGGAATGACCTGAAGCCGATGATAGTTGCGCAGCGACGGCGTTCCCCATGTCGTCGTGACGATGAGGTCGTTCAATCGCTCCTCGGGATTGGTGTAGATGACGCCCACGGCGCCCATGAGCGCAAGTTGAAGTGTCGGTGTGTTTCGTGGCTGTCCCTCGATGAGAGCGATGGCGCCGGTGAGATCCCGAAACGGGCCGGGACCTGCCAACGTCAGGCGCTCGCCGGTTCCAACTTCGAGACCTGGGAGGTCAGCCAGCGTTCCCATATCAATGAGCGGGGCTTCGAGGCCGCTAACCGCCCCAGAGAAAGCTGCCGTGATCGCCTTCGGGGAGAAGTCGCTACCCGGAACCTCCACCGTGGCCGCAACAGGGTCGCTGGCGTAAGTGCGGAAGGTGTGTACCGCGACCGGTACACCTTCCGTCCGCAGCGTCTCTATTATG
>JBDHDY010000779.1:0-2538 GCA_039591275.1 Gemmatimonadota bacterium
GACATGGGTAACAGGTAGACCGGAGACATGGGTAACACTTTTAGGGCAGACGCAGCGGGAGGCGGCGATGCCCTGGAAAGTGACCCAGGTGATGGACGAGCGACAGCGGTTTATCGAGCAGTATGGGGTGGGGTGGTGGTCGATGGCGGAGTTGTGCCGGGCCTACGGGATCAGTCGGAAGACGGGGTACAAGGTCGTGCGGCGGTTTGAGGTGGAAGGGGAGATGGGGTTACGGGATCGGTCGCGGGCGCCGCGGCATCATCCACAGGCGGTGTCGGCGGCGGTGGAGGCGGAGCTGGTGGCGGTGCGGCAGCGGCATCCGACGTGGGGGCCGCGGAAGGTGTTAGCCTGGTTACGGCGTCGGGGGCGGGAGCGTCGGTTGCCGGCGGCGAGTACGGTGGGAGCGATTTTTGTCCGCCATGGGTTAGTGCAACGGCGGCGCAGGCCCCGCGAGGCGTCGCCGCGGCCAGCGCCGGCGTTACGTGAGCCGGATGGGCCCAATGTTGTGTGGTGTGCGGATTACAAGGGTTGGTTTCGGGTGGGAGATGGGACGCGGTGTGAGCCGTTGACGCTGTCGGATGCGTATAGTCGCTATTTGCTGCAGTGTCAGGCGGTCAGCGGGCCGACGTTTGCCGAGGCGCAGCCTGTGTTTGTGCGGGTCTTTCGGGAGTACGGATTGCCGGCCGTGCTTCGCACAGATAACGGGCCACCATTTGCGTCGCAGGCGATCGCTGGGCTGACACAGCTAGCGGTCTGGTGGATTCGGTTGGGTATTGTGCCGGAGCGCATCGCCCCCGGGCAGCCGGCGCAGAATGGGCGCCACGAGCGTATGCACCGCACACTGAAGGCGGAGGCGTGTCGCCCCCCTAGAGCTACGCGACGGGCGCAGCAGCAGGCGTTTGCCCGCTTTCGCCACGAGTACAACGTGGAGCGACCGCATGAAGCCTTGGGGAACCGGACGCCAGCCGAGTGTTACCGCCGCTCGCCGCGGGCCTTTCCGGCACGCCTGCCGCCGCTCGAGTATCCGACTACCTACGAGGTCAGGTACGTCAAACACAACGGGTGCATCAAGTGGCACGGGGCCTGGTACTATCTCACCACCGCCTTGCATCGCCACCCGGTGGGGGTCATTCGGACGGCGGACTGGCGGTGGGAAGTCCATTTCGGTCCCGTGGCACTGGGACTGATTAACGAGGAAAGCGGCGAGATTCTGCGCTACCGACGCCTGACTTTGGTATGACTGAGACCCAGAACAACTGTTACCTATGTCCCCGGTCTAAGTGTTACCTATGAAGACGGCCGTACGGGGAGAAGGCCCGTTCACCCCAGCGCCCGTCCCCCTCGGCGGTCAGGCGGTCCGGCGGGCCCTGCGCCCCGCCACCCCTCTGACACGGCAGCACTCCTGAGCTGACGACCCAAGCCCCACTGCCCACTGCCCGGCTGGGCCGGGTTGGCGGGGTGGGGAAGCCCATCCAACACTTCTGCAGCCCCCAACCTTCTTCCCAATATCGGTATCTAACATATGTGTAGAGAACATACCTATCAGCCGTGGTGACACTATGTCTAGTATTGACAATAACTTATCTGATCCCACAGACTTCCTGCCCCTCAGTCCCCAGGACTTCCAGCTGCTCCTCGTCCTTTCTCTCAGTCCCCAGGACTTCCAGCTGCTCCTCGTCCTTTCTGACCAACCCATGCACGGCTATGGGATCGTCAAGGCTTCGACTGACGCCTCCGGCGGGTCTGGATTGGAACTGGGGTCGCTGTATCGAATCATCAAGCGGCTGATGGATCAGGGTTTGATCGAAGACGCGCCAATGGCTCAGTCGGACTCCAGACGAAAGCGACGGTACTACCGCGTGACGGAGAACGGCCGACGCGTGGCCCGCGCTGAAGCGCTGCGCCTTCGCACACTGCTCGCATCCGAACACGCCGCGCCGCTCTTGGAGGATCAATGACACAGAGCCACGAGGGCGGACTCGGCTGGAGCGGGCGCTGGATCGCACGGCTGATCACCATCCTTCCCGCTGATTTCAGGCGCGACTACGGCGACGACTTTCTCAGCGCCTTTCTCGACCAGCGAGACGAGGTGCGGAGAACAGCACGCTCCCGCCCCACTGCGGCTCTGGCCGTTGCAGTGACGACGCTCAAAGTGAGTTGGCAGTTGCTCAGGGCCGGAATCGCCGAACAAAGTTCTGCGATGCGGAAACGACGACTCCCAAGAACGGCCAGGAAGGCTCCGATGTTGGACACTATGATCTCCGATTTGAAGTACGCGGTGCGCGGACATCTGAAACAACCCGGGTTCGCAGCAGTGGCGGTTCTCACCCTGGCACTTGGGGTTGGTGCCAACACCGCCATCTTCAGCGTTGTGAACGGAGTTCTGCTCCGCCCACTTCCATACGACGACCCCGCAGAGCTCGTTGACATACAAGTGAATAGCGGCATAGCCGGCGGGCCCGATTGGTACGGAACATCGGAGCCCGAATACATCGATCTCACGAGACAGATCACTTCATTCGCGCACGTAGCTGCCTC
>JBDHDY010000780.1:0-2710 GCA_039591275.1 Gemmatimonadota bacterium
AAAAGGCAGTGTCGCTGATCGGGCCATGGAATCGTTCTTGACGGTCAAGTGTATTGGCTGTCTGATTATGAGCTCCTCATCAGGCTTGTGCCACGTCCAGCGCGCCTTCTAACGGACTAGCGTTTCACCTGCGCGGCAACGACCGCGCCCGATTGGGGAAGCGGCCGAACCACGGAACACGACTAATGACAATCTAAGGCCACCTCCCGGTACGGCGCCCGCGTCAGGTGCAAACGCTGGTTAGGCGGCTGGCATCTACCGTCGCACCCGACTCCTTGTTCCTTCAAGAGAATCGGGCAGAGCACACCAGCCTTCTCCAATGACACTCACCTCTTCACCCGCGAAATCCCAACCGGAACGAGCTCTAGTGAACTCGAACTTGCGGCCAAGGAAAGCCCACTGCACAAAGTCGTCCTCTTCGCGGCAGCGGGCGGGGTCTATTCCCGTCTCCTGGACTGTAAGATGAACTGTAGCATAGTCCAAGAGCTCGGAATCGAGGAACTGGATAAAAGTAGCAGCGATCGTGTCGGGGCACTCCTGCGGATCAAAGGCATAGCAGAGGCCGTCAAGCACGTCACGCTCACGCAAGGAATGTAGCCAAGCCGGTGAGTAGGCCGGCGAACCTGAGTCCCTAGTCGCAACCAGGATTATGGGCTCCCTATTGTGCCTCTCCGACCAAGACTCCTCTCCGAAGGCCTGCCGAACACGATCGCCCGCCGTGAACAAGTGGCCGGTGCGATACACTTGAAGGGCAGCCGTCCATAGCGACTCACGCTCACTGAGAGGTAGGTGTGAACCGTAAGGGCTCGTCGGCGCAGCGAAGACCACCAGGACAATGCCAACGGTTGCGAGAGCGATGCGCCTGTTAGTTCTTTGGGCAGCGCGCATGGGTTTGGATACCGGCGTCAGCCGCCTAACGGATTAGCGTTTCACCTGCGCGGCAACGACCACGCTCTATCACGGGCGCGGCCGGGCCGCTGAACAGACTTCGAGAACGATCTAAGGCAAACATCACGAACGGCGCCCGCGTCAGCTGCAAACGCTGGTTAGGCAGCTCCGACCCGTCCTCGATCGAGTCCTGCACGTAGACCTACTCCGACGCCCAGAGCTAGACGAAATAATAGTCCCTCGTGTTGTCTCTCACCCAGAAGATCAGCAGGACCAACACAAGGGGCGCGATAAAACCGTTGAACATCCCAATGATGATACAAATGAGAGAGAGAACCCAATGCCACCTGGTTCTACGCTCTCGGAGCGCCGCTCCATAGAGAAACCCATACACCAGCCCCATCGCCAGCACAAGAGTAGGCAGAATCCAATCAAAATCGGGGTCGCTGCGATGGCTGATGAGGCGCCAGAGGGAGAATGCAACAGCAAAAAGCGATAGGAGGAGCTGAAAGGCAGCGAATACTTTGAACCACCGAACAACGCGCGGACGCGGCTGACTTCCCTGTGCGCGATCTTCACTCATGTCTCACTGGCGTCCCAGGGTTCAGTGGCCTATCCAGTCATTGGAGCTGCCTAACGGATTAGCGTTTCAGCTGCGCGGAGCCGAACCACGCAGCAGCAACGAACTTCAAGGAATTGCTCACCGGACCCTCGCGCGCCAGCTGCAAACGCTGGTTAGGCGGCATTGCGTCAGTATGTTCAGGTTATCCCACTCCACCCAAATCTCCGCCACCTTTCCCTGCTCGACCCGCATTATCCCCAGGAACTGGACAACTACTTCTTTGCCCGTGGCAGGAAACGGCCCCGCCGGTCCGTCCTGTGTACCTGTGAGTGTCAGGTACAAAGCGACTTTGTCCCCCTCGCCGATGATGGTGTGAATTTGCTGTTGGGCATCAGGGAATGTCGCAAGATCCTGCCTGAGGAACTCTTTGAACTGCTCGAGACTGCGCACCTCGACGCCGGCGGTTGCCTGGCTGTGTCGGACAACGTCGGGGGCCACGAGTTCGTCCAGCAGGTCGAAATCGCGATTGTTGATTGCTGCGATCAACCGGCGGACAACCTCCTTGTTCGACTCCACTGTGGCGCTTGTAGATGGGGCGCAGCCTACCAGAAAGCCAAACGCGATGGCTGACAGAAGTCGCGCTACTGTTCCCATTCGCGAGTCCCTCCTCCAGAGGCGGAATGGCCCCTGCCGCCTAACGGACTCCAGAGGCGGAATGGCCCCTGCCGCCTAACGGACTAGCGTTTCACCTGCGCGGCTAGGACCGCGCCCGATTGAAGGATCTAAGGCCACCGCCCCGAGCCACGCCCGCGTCAGGTGCAAACGCTGGTTAGGCAGCCCGCTACGTCAAAGTGGCCCCTTGCACTTCCTCCTCACGGAACTGAACCACAATTCCTAGTTGAATATGTTTAGCACCAGCCGCTGCTTTTGCAACGGAGCCAGACCATACGCCGTCACCAACTTCTTCGAGTCCATTGACGATCACTTCGTGGCCTGAACGAGTAAGTAGGGTCGCAGACTTGGCGATCCGAAGCAGCTCAGCCGTAGAATCACGCCATACCGATTCTATACCGTGTTGAATGGCAGCAGGGCGATGGCGGCTTGAGCGCCGTTGCCAGACGACATTAGGTGAACTCATGCCAACCTCGCATTCGGTGCTGGCTGGGCTGCCTAACGGATATGCGTTTCACCTGCGCGGCACTGAGCGCGCCCTTTTCACGAATCTAAGGCCAATACCACCGACTACGCCCGCGCCAGGTG
>JBDHDY010000781.1:0-2512 GCA_039591275.1 Gemmatimonadota bacterium
ATGCTAAGCGCATCGATTCCCATTCCGAGAAGCACTAGAGCGCCGGCAGGATCACCTGCCATTTCGCCGCACACGCTCACGGGCGTGCTCCGTTCGTGCGCGTCTTGGGCGACCGTGTGAATCGCACTGAGGACGGCCGGATGCAGACTGTCGTACGGGGTCGCAACCTGCTTGTTGTTCCTGTCCACCGCAAGTATGTACTGGGCAAGGTCATTCGTCCCGACCGAGAGAAAATCCACGCGCTCCGCCAAGGCCTTGGTCAGGAAGACAGCCGAGGGTACTTCGATCATCACGCCGGCTCGCGGCATCGCCGTCGGCTGGCCTTCCTCTAGCAGCTCGTGATTGGCGCGTGCCAACAGCTCCAGAGCCTCGTCGACTTCACCGATTCTGGCTACCATGGGGAAGAGCACTTGCAGGTTCCCGAGGCCCGCGTTGGCTCGCAACATGGCCCGCAGCTGGATCATGAAGATCTCTGGGTGCTCGAGCGAGAATCGGATTCCACGGCAGCCGAGGAAGGGGTTTTGCTCCTCCACGGGGAAGTAGGGCAGGATCTTGTCACCACCGACGTCGAGGGTGCGTACGGTCACGGGTTTTGGTGCGAAGGCTTGCAATAACTGGCGATAAACTTCGTACTGCTCGTCTTCGATCGGAAAAGTTTCACGTAACAGGAACTCGTATTCCGTGCGATAGAGACCGACGCCTTCGGCGTTGCTAGTGCGAGCGGCTTCGGTATCGGGGACCAGTCCGATATTTGCATACAGGAGCAGCCGGACCCCGTCTGGCGTTTCAGCCGGCAAGTCGCGGAGCGTTATGAGTCGCTCAGATAGGGCCATGTGTTCGCTAATGCGTCGTTCGAACGCATCGAGAGCTGCGCGTGACGGTTGAACCCAGATTCGGCCTTGGTCACCGTCGACTGCGATCGTTCGGCCTTCCAGGTCTCCGACCGGCAGGGACGAGAGGCTCACGACGGCGGGAATTCCCATGGCACGCGCCAGTATGGCGCTGTGGGACAAGGCCGAACCGTGCCTGCATACGATTCCGGCGAGTCGCCCGGTTCGGGATACGGTCGCGACTCTTTGATCTCTGACTGGAGATGGAGAAGGATGCGCTGGCCGATCTCGCGAATATCTTCTCCACGTGCGCGTAGATACGGATCGTCCAGTTGATCCAGGGTCCGCGTATGTTCGGCGATGGTATCGCGCCACGCGCCGGGGGCCCAGTTTCCCGCGCGGATCCGCTCAACGGTGCTCTCTACCAAGTCGTCACTTCCAAGCAACGTCGAGTAGACATCGAACAATCCGCACACCTCGCTGGGCAGGATACCGGTCAGGAGCTCGCTAGCCGAGCGCAGTTCCCCTTGAGCGGCAACGACCGCGGCCCGGAATACACTCTCTTCGGTATCGATGTCCTGGGGGTGCCGGTCCGGTACGGATTCCAGCTTGGCCAGCGGGTCGAGCAATGCAGCTGTTCCGATGGCCAGGCCGGCCGCGGCCTGAACGCCTTGAATGAATGCTTTTTCCTGGACCGCCCCGCTCAGCAGGCTCCTGACTTCGCCGATTTCCGCAGCTTCATGGATGACCCTGGCCAACTGCGCTGCAATCGTGATGAAGAAGGTCACCTCGTCCCGATCGAATGGGGGATGTGCCTTCCAGGCCGCCAATACGCCCAGGACATGGTGGTAATGGATCAGCGGCATGCCAAGAAAGGCGTCGTATGGCCTGTCCCCTGTCTCGGGAGAGGGGAGGTAGCGTGGGTGAACCCTTGCACCCGCCTGAACGACCATTTCTCGGCGCTCTACGACCAGATCCGGGAGGCCGGCCTGCCAACCCGCTCGAACCGATCCTGCAGATGTCGGGCTCAATCCGCTCGATGACATCAGCACAAGCCGACCGCTTTCAACGTCGGTCAGATAAACCGCGCAGGCATCGACCGCCAGGAAAGCTTTTATCCGGCGAACGATGATCGCCAGGACATCATTCAAATTGGAAGCGGTGCTGACTTCGCGTACGATGTCTTGGATGTAAGCGCGCATCGAGAGACACGCTCCTCGAAGATCACGTTCGACGCGGGTACCCGAGCTTCCTAGGCACTGGAGCCGCACCCAGGCATGCCACGATGCGCCTCACGAGGATTCGGTCGTGCAACGGTCTCACCTTCCTGGGTGGTTCGCTAGGCGGCCGCCGAGACGGGCTGGGTCTTGTTGTCGAGCCCGTGGCTGCCACCGAAGGCGTCGTAGTTGCGGCACTCCTTCGCGTAGGCCTCCTCGGCAGAGCGCGCGTAGCTGTAGGCGAAGTGCGTGTAGCTGCTTTCGGCGTTCCCCACCCGACCGAGCGCCGGGGCGTCCACAGGAAGCTGTCCCCGGCGATGCACTCCCCACGACGCTTTCGCGGGGGAGGCATAATTCTCGTACCGGCTCGGCATGCCCACCCACTCGTGCAGGCGTTGTCTCACGTCGGAGTCCGAGCGCCCCACGTAGAACACATTGAACGTGTCGCCGTCCATGTACCCGAGG
>JBDHDY010000782.1:0-2443 GCA_039591275.1 Gemmatimonadota bacterium
ACTGCCGGCCAGGATAGCCCACTCTACCCAGGACGGTGTGTAGTGTCCCATGGCGTACGGTTCGTACTCAAATGAGAGCGAGACGACAATGATCACGAACCTCTCAAACCACATTCCGAGGTTCACGAAGAGCGACAACACAAAAAGGGTCGGAATACTGCGGCGCACTTTCCTGAACCAGAGCATCCATGGGAGAACGCCGTTGCAGATGATCATCGTCCAACTTGCCCACCAATATTCACCGAACGCCCGATTCCAAAATGCAGCGCGTTCGAAGGGGTTGCCGCTGTACCACGCCATGAAGTACTCCGTGACGTACGCGTAGCACACGATCATCCCGGTTAGTAGCAACAGCTTGGAGAGGTTCTCGAAGTGATCCACCGTGATGTACTCTTCCATGCGGAACACTTTGCGAAGCGGTACGAGCAGCGTGACCACGAGGGCCACACCGGAGTAGATGGCGCCGGCCACGAAATACGGCGCAAAGATCGTGGCGTGCCATCCAGGCACAATCGACATGGCGAAGTCCCACGATACGACGCTGTGCACCGAAAGCACGAGCGGTGTTGCGAGAGCCGCCAGATAGAGATACGCCCGGGTGTAGTGGCGCCATTGCTGATCGGTGCCACGCCAATTGAGTGACGTGATGCTGTAGAGTTTCCTGCGCCAGCCAGTGAACTTCTCACGAACCGCGGCAATGTCGGGAATCAACCCGACAATGAGAAACACTGTGCTCACCGTGAAGTATGTCCCGATGGCGAACAGATCCCACACGAGCGGTGATTTGAAGTTGACCCAGAGTTGCCGCTGATTGGGGTACGGGATCAACCAGTAGGCGTACCATATGCGACCGACGTGGATGAGCGGGAAGAGTCCTGCTGTCATGACGGCGAACACCGTCATGGCCTCCGCCGTCCGATAGACCGACGTGCGCCACGCTGATCGGAAGAGGTACAGAATGGCCGAGATCAACGTGCCCGAGTGGGCGATACCGACCCAGAAAACGAAGGTGGTGATGTACACTCCCCACATCACGGGCGGCGTGTAGCCCGCCACGCCCAATCCGATGCGGATCTGGTACAGGAGCGCACCGAAGCCTATAGCCAGGATCGTCACCACGAAGCCGAGCAGGATGAAATATCCCTTCGACGGTTTGCCGAGGGTGGCGGCGATATCCCGCGTGACCTGTGCGTAGGACGGATGCTCCACGGCCGGTCCCGGTTGTGCCATCGTCGCCATCGGCTACGTCTCCTCAGCTACGTTGCGCACCTTCTTCAGGTACGTGACGCCCGGAGCCGTGTTGAGTCCTTCGAGCACGTGGTAACCTCGTTCGCTTGCTGCAAGCCGTGACACAGCGGAGTCGGGATCGTTGAGATCACCAAACACCAGAGCCTCGGATGGGCAGGTCTGCTGACACGCCGTCTGCACCTCACCATCCGTCAAGTTGTCCCGGTTCTCCAACACCGCTTGATTTTGCGCGCCCCTGATCCGCTGGACGCAGAACGTGCACTTCTCCATCACCCCCTTGGTTCGGACCGTCACGTCGGGGTTGAGGAGCATGTGCAGCGGATCAGGCCACGCAAACGCCGCATCCGCTTCAGTTGTTGGCGCAGTAGCGGGTACCGACGCAGCGATTGTACACCTGGGCGTTGAGGCCGTCCGGAGTGTGGTACGCCGCAAACACCGGGCACACCGGTTCACATGGCGCGCGGCCACACTGCTGGCACATCATGGGCACCAGCTCGACCTTTATGGGCTCATCGCCTCCACCCTCGAAGTATCGCTCTATGCGCAGCCACGACATCTCCCGACCGTGTTGAACGAGCTCCTTGCCGACGGTGGGGATGTTGTTCTCGGCGTAGCAGGCCGTGACGCATGCGCTACACCCTGTGCAACGGGACAGATCCACCGCCATCGCCCAACGCGGATGCTCACCTGCATAGTTGCCGCGCTCGGTTTCACGCGTCTGAGCTTCCTGCACCTCCTCGAGCACCTGCTCCACGTGCTCCGGGACTTCCGCCGCGTGCTCGATGTGGAAGGGATGATCTTCGCCACTCGTTATGGCTTGCAGGGTCGTGCTCTGCGCAATGCCCCGCCCCATCTGCCGGCTCCGGCCGGCATTGCTGGCAAGTCGTTCGTGTTCACCCGTGTTACGGATGGTTACGGCCGTGTAATGCGAGAGTCCGTCGAAGGCCGTGGGCGCGCCCCCGAGCAGGCGGTAGACGTTGGCTCCCCGGTCTTCGGCGTATCGGCCGAATGCTGTATGGCCCTGCCCGATGGGAATCGCCACGACGTTTGGGCTGATCCCGGGGTAGAGATACGCTGGCGCCGCGACGGTCCCGGCGGCCGACGACACCTCGACGATGTCACCCTCGGCAATGTCGAGTCGCGCTGCCGTGTCAGGGTGGATTTCGACCCACGAACTCCACGCAATTTTCGAGAC
>JBDHDY010000783.1:0-2528 GCA_039591275.1 Gemmatimonadota bacterium
TCAAGCGAAGTACCACTCGCAGTACCAGCGGCTCGCCCGGCTGGTGAATGAGACCCTTTGGAACGACGAGCGCGGAATCTACATCGATAGGCATTGGGATGGACGGTTCTCACCACGCTTGGCAGCTTCCAGCTTCCTTCCCCTCGTCGCCGGCATACCCGATCAGAGCCGGGCGAACCGCATGCTCGAGACGCTGTTGGACGAGACGCGGTTCTGGGGCCCGTACGTGATCCCGACGATCTCCCGTAGTGATCCTAACTTCGGCGAGCAGCAGTACTGGCGCGGATCGATCTGGCCACCCATCAACTACCTCATCTACCAAGGCCTGCGTCGCTACGGCTTCCACACTGCAGCTACCCAACTCGCATCCCGCAGCGTAGACCTCTTTCTCGGAACCTGGCGCAAGTACCAGCTCTGCCGCGAAAATTTTGACAGCCGGACCGGAGAAGGCGCCGGACATCGCTATCAGAGTTGGGGGCCGCTTTTTGCCCTCCTCGGTGTCGAGGAGTTCGTCGATGTCACACCGTGGGATGGTGTGCGGGTCGGTTCGTCACATCCACCCGGCTCGTCCACTCTGGAACGAATCCGCGTGATGGGATGCGAATGGACGATCACGCTCGCACCCGACGGACTTCACGTTTCCATCGACAACGGTCTCCAACTGAGCACCACTGCGCCATTGGTGTTGCGTCAGATCGAGCTGCTCGCGGACGGACTCACAGCTGAAGCTGTCGCGCCCGAGGCCACAAACATCACCGTGCGTCTGAACGGTGGATTGCTAAGCGCAGAGATTGATGGAGCACACCACCACATGACAAAGCAGGGGGTGGAGCTGCCGCCCGGTGAATGGAAGGTGCGGTTCTTTGGTGAGAGGTGAGCTTACCTCTCACCTGTCTCTGCCCCGACGACGCCAGTAGTAGAACACCGGCACCCCGAGCCCAATGAGCAGCGTGCCAAATAACGCATTCGTGGGGTTGCTCGCCACCGAGCTAATCACCACGTAGACGGCAACAGCAACGAAGAGCGCGGGAACGATGGGGTAGCCAGGAGTGCGGTACTCTTCGCCTTCGGATGTACTCCTCTCGTGGCGGCGGTACCAGAACAGCGTGGCGACCGTGAGGCCGCCCAGCCTGCCTGGAAGATGATGGCTCGGGTAGGGGTACGAAACCGCGGGTGGAGGTTGGCTGCGGCCCGGAAAAACACGCCGTCGTCCGCCATTGCTTGATAGACCCGAGGCGAGACCAGGATGACGAGATTCAGAAACCCGAACGTTGACGCAACGATGCCCGCCGAAATGAAACTGGCACCAGCTGGTCCCAGTACCTGATGCATGACATCTGCTGCGGGTGCCTGGCTCGCCGCCAGTCCAGCAACGCCGAGCTGGCGTACATAAGCGAGATTGGCCAGCACATACACCAGCACCACACCACTGACGCCAAGCACGAGGGCCCGGGGAAGGGATCGCCTGGCATCGACAATCTCCTCGGCGACGAAATTGGTTTGCTGCCAACCGCCGTACGAGAAGAGCACAGGTACGAGCGCGATGCCGATCACTGCTATCGTGGCCGCCATCGTACCGGGTCCAGCTGCCGGCGCACCTACCGATGCGACGGCAGCGTCCGGCATCGGAGCTGCGACACCGGCCACGATTAGTCCGGCCAACGCAACCAATTTGAGGATGGTGAACAGGTTCTGCGTCGTGGCACCCGGTCGGACGCCACGGTAGTTGACGGCAGACAGGAAGCCAATGGCCAGGATCGCCATTGGTATGACCCAGGAGCCTCCGAGCCCGAAGAGCGCCGCCGCATAGCGGGCAAACGTGACCGCCACAGCCGCAATGGCACCCGTCGCGATAACGAGTAGGAGGGTCCATCCGTAGAGAAACGCGGGGAGGGGACCGAAGGCATCCCGCAGGTACACGTATCCGCCGCCGGCGCGCGGCCGTCGAGCGCCGAGCTCACCAAAGCAAAACGCTCCCGCCAACGCCACCGCACCACCCAGCACCCACACGCCGAGCGTCAGGCCGGACGTGCCGACCCGCTGCGCAACGATGGCAGGATTCAGGAATATGCCGGCCCCGATGATGCCGCCCATCACCATCATGGTCCCATCGAAGAGCCCTAGGCGGCGGGCGTAGGACGGTCGACCTTGGTGGGATTGGTCGTTAGGGGATGGTTTCGCGCTCACGGACGTTCCCCGTCGTCAGGGTGAGTGAGCAGGGAGCGGGGATAGGGGAGCAGGCTCATCCCGTCAATGTAACGGCGGTGAGGAGATTGGGTACGAGCGAGAGGTGAGACGTGAGAAGGCCCCGCCCTTCCCAATCGGGGTGGAGGAGCGGGGCCTTCTCCCTTCTCACTTCTCCCTTCTCACTACCTCACGGACTAATCCAATAATTCACCTTGAGCAACAACACATTCTCCGCATCGGCACTGAAGATCTTGCCAAGGCTGGACCCGACGTTGAAACGCCGGTCGGTGTTGTCTTCACTGCGGCCATGCTGCCATACGAGGAAGATCGTGGAGCCGAGA
>JBDHDY010000784.1:0-2328 GCA_039591275.1 Gemmatimonadota bacterium
GGGCTCCGGGACGCCGGGGCGGCGGCGCAGACGTCGCTGAGGGTGGAGAAGGGGTATCGCGCCTGGGGCCATGACCTGACGCCGGACGACACGCCCCAGGAGGCCGGCCTCGCCTTTGCCGTCAGGCCGGGCAAGGACGCGGCCTTCATCGGCCGCGAGGCCTTCCTGCGCCAGCGCGACGCGGGTGCCGGGCGGCGCATGGTATCGCTGGTGATGGACGATACCGCGGCCTTTCCCATCGGCGGCGAACCGATCCTGCACGAGGGCGCGATCGTCGGGCAGGTGACCTCGGCGGCCTTCGGCCACACGGTGGGACGCGCCGTCGCCCTGGGCTACGTCGAACGGGACCCCGACGCGGTCGCCGAGATGATCGCCGCCGGCGGCTTCGCCCTCGACATCGCCTGCGAGACGTTCCCGGCGCAAGCGTCCCTGAAGGCGCCCTACGACCCGGAGGGGGCGCGGCTCAGGCCGTAGGTTGCGATCCGAACGAAAGCGGTCGTGGGTGAGGGGTAACCGGAATGGTAGGAAGTAGCCAGGGTCGGTAAGTCCCGCTGGGTCGTATGAGACAACTACCAGAAATGTTCAGTTGTATGGTCTGAATAAAACCCTTCGAAGAACTCATGCGGCTTCATGAGTTTTGCCGCTTTTTCTTTTAAACAGACCAAAGTGAAGAAACTATCCCAATCAACAATAAAGAGTACAGTGTGATTGGGGTCGAAAAATTTCATGTGACACAAATCATACTCAGAGAATGCTGAGCAATCAGGGGCCAATAGCTCACTAATACCAGCCTGCAAAAAGAATCATTGATGCGCCCAGTTGCGTAGTCCGATGGACGTGATCCTCGATGGCTGGTCGATGAGCTGGTTCCAAGCGAAGCAACAATGATCGAGGATGTCGTTGTAACTGCCAGATGTTCTCGACCGGGTTCAATTCCGGGGATTTCGGCGGCAGCGGCAACAAGGTGATGTTGTCCGGGATTTCGAGAGCATTTGAGAAGTGCCATCCGGCCTGATCGACGATAACGACGGCATGGGCGCCAGGTGCGACGGTGGCCGAGATTTCCATGAGATGGAGTGTCATCGCGGCGGTATTGCATTTGGGGAGCACCAAGGCCGCGCCGACGCCCCGGGCCGGGCAGATGGCGCCGAAGATATAGGCCGACTGGGTCCGTTGATCATGAGGTGCCGAGGGGCGCGTTCCCCGTTTCGCCCAGCGACGGGTGATCTTGTTCTTCTGGCCGATCCGGGCCTCGTCCTGCCACCAAACCTCTATGGGCGTTCCCGGTGGGAGATCATCCCGGATTTCCGCCACTCTGGCGGGGAAGTTTTTTTGAACGACGCCACTGCATCAGGGTCTTGAGCATGGTGGCGCGACCGGGCAGTGAGCTTCCGATAGCCCATGACCCGCAAGGTTCGGCCCACCGTCGTTTCATCGAGGGAGATGCCGAACTCATCGTGGACCCAGACCACGAGGTCGCTCAGTCGCCAACGGACCACCCCGTGGAGATAGGACGTCGGCCCGTCCTCGACCACACGGGCCAAGGCCGCCCTCTGCTTGCCGTTCAGTCTCGGCGGGGTGCCCGTCGACTTGCCGTCGACAAGACCGTCCGGGCCTTCGGCGTTGAAGCGCAACACCCAGTCCCTCACCGCCTGGAGACTGACATTCGCGTGGCGCGCCGCCTCGGAGCGAGAGCCGCCATCGTAGATCAGCGAAAGCGCCAAAAGCCGCCGGGCTTGCTTGGCGTCGTCCGTCGATCGCGCAAATGCTCGCAGATCATCACCGTCGAAATCGGACCGAAGTGGAATGCCTCGTGCCATGGAAAACTCCTCTGTTTTCCACGTTGAATCACGACCAGCCTAACAGACCCTTAATGAATCAGTCTTTTTGCAGTTTGGTATTAGGGCCCGACCGTCCACGCCGCCATGCAGTCCACGGCCCGAACGTCGCGGCCCAAGTGCGGGTCGTCTCGCAGGTCACGTCAATGCCACGTTCGGCCAACATCTCCTCCACGTCTCGGAAACCAGATGTGAAACGGGCGGAGAGGAAAACGCCGTGTTGAATGACGGAAGCCGGAGAGCGATGACGCTTGTAGCCGAGCGTAGTCTTCCAGGATGGCGAAGGGGATCGGGCGCCATGTTCAGGCAGTTAACATGTTCAGGCAATTAAACTGAAAAGCCCTCTTGGATGTCTTGGATTGACCATGCATACTAACCATATTAACTCTGTGGGGATTCAATCGCAGGCATTTCTCCGTTCAGGATTGAAGCGGGCGACGCGAATACATCATCGGCAATTAAACCATGGATCACCATGCCCACCGCGCCG
>JBDHDY010000785.1:0-3157 GCA_039591275.1 Gemmatimonadota bacterium
ACCGTGATTGACTCGGTTCGGGAGTTCTACGAATGAGACGTGTGCGGATTGGCGTGATTGGTGCAGGGAACTGGGGACGCAACCACGTTCGGACGCTCGCGACAATGCCCGAGGTCGAGCTGACCAGCGTTTGCGATATCGACCCCAGTCGGCAGGAAGAGATCGGCCGGATGTACCCCAGCGTGCGAGTGACTGACAACCTGGAATCGGCACTGGAGAGTGTCGAAGCGGTCGTGGTGGCGACGCCCGTGGGGAGCCATGAGCCGGTCGCGCGCGCGGCTCTCGAACGCGGCATAGCGACGCTCATCGAAAAGCCGATGGCGCTTTCAGTGCGCGGCGCCGAGGAGATCGTTGCTCTTAGCGAAGCCAAGGACGTCCCGCTCCAGACAATGATCGCCGACGGCGACCTTGGCTCGGTGTACTATCTGTACAGCCAGCGTGTGAACCTGGGGCAGGTGCGGCCCGACGAAAATGCTCTGTGGAGTTTTGGTCCTCATGACGTGTCCGTCGCCATGAAACTCCTGGGAGAACCACCTGTCTATGTGAGCGCACAGGGTCGGAGCTGCCTGCAACCGGGTATTGAGGACGTTGTGTTTCTGAATATGGAGTTCGCGTCGGGCATAGTGGCGCACGTGCAGATGTCGTGGCTCGATCCCCATAAGGAACGACGGCTAACAGTGGTCGGATCACGGAAGATGGTGGTGTTTGATGACATGCAGGCTCGAGAGAAACTCAAAGTGTACGACAAGGGAGTTGATCGACCCCCTGAGTATGGGTCTTATGGGGAGAGCCTAGCGGTTCGCGAAGGGGACATCTGGATTCCCCGGATCCCGAATGTGGAACCCCTTCGGGCGGAGCTGCGCCACTTTGTGACGGTTGTGCGGCGAGAGGAACGCCCGCGCTCGAGCGCGCGCGACGGGTTAGAGATCGTTCGTATCATGCAGGCTGCCTCTGATTCCCTGGCGCACCGAGGGCGCCAAGTTGAGCTGGGCCAGGTGGGGGCCGGGGCATGATGACGCCTGAGCAGCAACTCATCGCGAAGGCCGGTGATCGCTCAGCGGTGTGTGGTGTGGTAGGCCTGGGGTATGTTGGGTTGCCACTGGCGCTCGAAGTGGCTCGGGCCGGGTATCGTGTGGTGGGATTCGACGTTGAGGCCGAGGTCACCGACGGCGTCAATGCCGGCCATTCTCATGTGCAAGACGTTCCGTCGGCTGATCTGGCTGACCTCGTCAAGCGTCGTCGTATCGAAGCGACCGCCGACATGGATAGGCTGTCGCAGGCCGACGTCATTTCCATCTGTGTGCCGACTCCCCTCTCCAAGACGAGGGATCCCGACGTCTCGTACGTGCTGGCCGCCACCGAGTCGCTCACTCGCGCCATCCGACCGGGCCAGGCGGTGGTGCTTGAAAGTACGACGTATCCAGGAACGACGCGGGAGCTGTTGCTCCCTAAGCTAGAGGAGAAGGGGCTCGAGGTCGGGGTGGACTTCTTTCTTGCGTTCAGTCCCGAACGAGTCGATCCCGGGAACGCCACGTGGCACACGCGCAACACCCCAAAAGTCGTGGGCGGTATCACCAAGGCGTGTTTGCGCGTGGTACTGGCTCTGTACGAGCCGGTCTTTGATACGCTCGTGCCGGTGTCATCTCCAGAGGCGGCGGAGCTCACCAAGCTGCTCGAGAACACTTTCCGGACGGTGAATATCGGCCTTGCCAATGAGATGGCGATCGTGTGCGACAAGCTCGATGTGGACGTGTGGGAGGTCATCGACGCGGCGGCGACGAAGCCCCCATTATCTGGCGTGGAAGATGCGGGGGCTCAACTACAAGACGCGTTTCATCGATGTGGCGGGTGAGGTAAACTCGGAGATGCCTGCGTTTTGGGCCCGCAAGGTTGCCGAGCGCCTGAATGACAAGGCGATTGCCATTCGAGGGTCCAACATCTTGGTGGTCGGGGTGGCCTATAAGAAGGATACGGATGATATCCGGGAGAGTCCTGCGCTCGACATCATCAACCTGCTACGCCGGCAGGGGGCTGAGGTTCGGTACCACGATCCGAAAGTTCCCGAAGTACGAGATGATGATGGCGTATTGCGCTCCGTGGAGTTCACGCCGGAGGCGATCAGGACGGCGGACTGTGTTGTGCTGGCGACGGATCATTCGGATTTGGATTACGAACTTTTGCGTACTGAGGCCAAGGTTTTTGTCGATACGAGGAACGCACTGAACCAACGGAGTAGCCGGTGAAGGTTGCCGTTGCGGGAACCGGATATGTGGGCTTGGTGGTAGGGGCCTGCTTGGCCGAGGCGGGGAACGACGTCATTTGTGCTGACGTCGACGAAGACAAGATTCGAGAGTTGCGCGCCAACCGCATTCCCATCTATGAGCCGGGCCTGGAGCCGCTAGTAGTGGGAAATCAGGCCGCGGGCCGGCTGACGTTTACGACTGACCTGGGCGAGGCGGTTAGGAAGTCAGAAGTCATCTTCATCGCTGTCGGCACGCCACCCGATGAAAACGGTTCAGCCGATCTCCAGCACGTACTTGCGGTGGCCGAGACCATCGGCGAGCACATGAACTCGCCCAAGACAGTGATCACCAAAAGCACGGTACCGGTGGGGACCGCGGCCAAGGTGCGTGAGGTGATCGCTGCTCGGACATCTCAAGACTTCCACGTTTGCTCCAATCCAGAATTTCTCAAGGAGGGAGCCGCCGTGGGAGACTTCATGAAACCTGACCGGGTCGTGATCGGAGTGGATTCGGAAGACGCCCGCACAGTACTCGAGGAGCTCTACGCTCCGTTCGTGCGAACGGGTAATCCCATCATCTTCATGGACCTCCTCTCGGCCGAACTCACCAAGTACGCGTGCAACGCCATGCTCGCCACCCGCATTTCGTTCATGAATCAGGTTGCGGAGCTGTGTGAACAGGTGGGGGCTGACGTCAGGTTGGTGCGCAAGGGCGTCGGCTCAGATCCTCGAATCGGCGCATCGTTTCTCTTCCCAGGCCCGGGTTACGGGGGCTCGTGTTTTCCAAAGGACGTACGCGCCCTGATCCGCACCGGCGGTGATTACGGGGTCGCGCTGGATTTGCTCCGGATGGTGGAGACCGTGAATGACCGCCAGAAACAGCGCCTCCTCGCCAAACTGAAAGACATGGTGGGA
>JBDHDY010000786.1:0-2874 GCA_039591275.1 Gemmatimonadota bacterium
CCGTCTTGCCACCGATGACGAGATACGGGAGGCGGCTACCTTCATCTCCTGGATACAGGAACACGCGGAAAATCTTTCATCAGACAATGAGAAATAGCGGCATCTTGAAACACCCCGTCAAGGCCATGCGGAACCGAAAGCTAGGGTCCATGGAGAAAATGTCCGCAAAGAGCAACGTCGCGAATGCTTTTACGTCTGCCGAGAGCCTACCATGATCACGGCACATGCCGACGTTGTCGGCAGCCTGCTCCGGCCACCCGAGCTTCTCAAAGCGCAGGAGGACCTGGCTGCCGGCCTTATCACAAAGGCCCAGTTCAAGACCATCGAGGACCGCGCTGTGGATGACGCCATCGCCCTCCAGGAGGAGGCGGGACTGGAGGTGGTCACCGATGGGGAGATGCGCCGGCTGTCCTTCCAGAGCCAGATGACCCAAGCCGTGGAAGGTTTCGGGGAGTGGGACATTGATGCCTTTCTGTGGGGCGAGTGGCACGGCGACGACGCGGTCGGGGATTGGAGCGGTGAGCGACCTGCCGACCTGGGTGTGGTTGCAAAGCTCAGGCGCAAGCGACACCTATCGGCGGAGGAGTTTGTCTACCTCCGAGCCCGTACCAGACGCACCCCAAAGGTAACCTTGCCCAGTCCCGGGCTCTTTGTGAATTTCTGGTCTCCAGAGCGCTCCGGAGGTGCCTACGCCACCCTCGAGAGTTACCTTACCGACGTTGTCAAAATCCTCCGGGAGGAGGTCGAGGAACTGGCTCGCCTGGGCGCCACCTATGTCCAGATCGACGCACCGCACTATCCGCTGCTCCTGAATCCAGAGAGCCGGGCCTTTTACGAATCCCGGGGCTGGACGCTGGATCAATGGCTGAACCTGGGGATCGAGCTGGACAACGCTGTCATGCAGGGAATTCCCGACGTGACCATCGGCTTTCACCTCTGTCGGGGCAATCAGGGCAGCCGATGGTTGGTGGAAGGCGGCTATGACCTGATCGCCAGACCCATCTTCGAGCGCATCCGGGCAGAGCGCCTACTGCTCGAGTACGACGACGAGCGGTCGGGTTCGTTCGAGCCATTGCGCTATGTCCCGGACGACAAGGTAGTCGTGTTGGGGCTGGTCACCACCAAGCGCCCGGCCCTTGAGACGCCGGAAGAGCTCATCCGAAGCATTAGAGAAGCCGGCCGGTTTGTGCCCCTGGAACGCTTGGCGCTTAGCCCACAGTGTGGCTTCTCTACCTCCATCATCGGCAACAAACTCTCTGTGGAAGATGAAAAGCGAAAGCTAAAACTGATCTGCGAAACAGCCCAAAGGGTGTGGGCCTAGGCCTATAGACAAAATGGCTGGTGCCCGCTCTTGGCTATAAGCGGACATTCGTGCTGCGCTGGTTAGTCGCCCGTGAAGAACCCATAAGGCACTGACGCGAGCTGCTAATTGGCAGTGAGGAAGTGCTCGTTTTTGCAAGAAAGGTGGGGATGAGGCCGCTTTTCTTGCGATTTGGGATTCACGAATCCGGGGGCTTCGTGATTCTCTGAGAGCCGGTTTTGGGGCTTCTCGGGGACGTACATCGATTGGGACTTTCTCGATGCGCGCTTCAGTTCGGTCTGCCGGCGCGGCCCGGGACAGCCGCCGCTGCCGACGCGGCTGGTGGCCGGGCTGCTGATCCTCAAGCACATGCACGATCTGTCGGACGAGGCGCTCTGCGCGCGCTGGCTGGAGAACCCCTATTATCAGTACTTCTGCGGCGAGGAGGCCTTCCAGCACAGGCCGCGCTTTGACCGTTCCTCGCTGACCCGCTGGCGCCAGCGCTTGGGCGAGGAACAGTTGGCGGCGCTCTTGCAGGAGAGCCTCTCGGTGGCGCACAAGACCGAGGCGCTGTCGACCAAGGACCTGGAGCGCGTCGCGGTGGACACGACGGTGCAGCCGAAGAACGTGGCCTTCCCGACCGACGCCCGGCTGCTGCACAAGGCGATCGTGATGCTCGCTGGCCTGGCCCGGGCCCACGAGGTGCCGCTCAGGCAGTCCTATGTGCGGGTCGGCAAGCGGGCGGCCCTTAAGGCCGGGCGCTATGCGCACGCCAAGCAGTTCAAGCGCCACAATCGGCAGCTCAAGTTCCTGCGCACCCGCCTCGGGCGGTTGATCCGAGATATCCGGCGCAAGATCGACGGCAACGAGGAGCTCCAAGAGATCTTCGCCATTCCCCTGACGCGGGCCGATCAAGTACGCCACCAAAAGCAGCGCCAGCGCGGCTGGAAGCTCTACTCCCTGCACGCCCCCGAGGTCGAGTGCATCGGCAAAGGCAAGGCCCGGGCGCCCTACGAATTCGGCTGCAAGGTCTCGATCGCCACGCCTGTCACCAAGCCCAAGGGCGGCCAATTCGTGCTCCACGCCAAGGCGCTGCACGGCAACCCCTACGACGGGCATACGCTGGGCCCTATTGTCGCCGAGATGGAAGCACAGAGCGGCGTCGAGGCGCGGCGCATCCATGTCGACAAAGGCTATCGGGGTCACAACCATCCGAACAAGTTCAGGGTCTGGATCTCGGGCCAGGTGCGCCGGGTGACCAAGACCATCCGCCGCGAGATGAAGCGCCGGGCCGCCGTCGAGCCGGTGATCGGCCACGTCAAGGCCGAGCACCGCATGGACCGCAACTACCTCAAAGGCCGCGACGGCGACTGCGCCAACGCCATCCTGGCGGCGGCCGGCTACAACTTCAGCCTCCTCCTCAGATGGCTGGAAACCCTTTTGCGTGCCTTGATCCAACTGCTAGAGCATTTTCCGATCACTCGGGTTCATAGCCTGCTGCGGTGAAGAAGTTGCGGCATTCGTTTGGAGTGAAGATATCGACGGCTTGAGCAATTGCATCCCAGAGGTCATCG
>JBDHDY010000787.1:0-2661 GCA_039591275.1 Gemmatimonadota bacterium
GACCTCGTTTCAGATCTGTACGTCAGTGCCCAACCCCAGCTTCGCCGCTTCGGCGAGAACCTTCCCAGCCACTGCTACGTCTTGCACGGCATTTCCCACTGACTTGAAGACGGTGATCTCATCGTCGTCCATGCGCCCTTGCTTCGTCCCGGACACGAGCTCTCCCAGTTCTGCGTGAATGTCGCCTTCTGCGATGAGCCCCTTGGAGCGAGGGATGATCAAATCGCCGGCCTCTGCCCAACACGCCTCCCGCGAGTCGGCAAACAGCCGTGCTCTCTGGATGGTCTCTTCGGGGATCTCTTGGGTGTCAGGTGTGTAGGCGCCAACGGCATTGATGTGTGTCCCGACCCCGACATCCGCGTCTTCAAAAACGGGCCGTGCGGCAGTGGTGGCCGTACAGATGATGTCCGCCTCCCGTACAGCCTCGTTGGCAGATGGTGCCGCAACAATGTCTGTGGGGATCCGTCCTCCCCGGGTTTGCATCTCTGCGACGAAGGCTTGCGACGCTTCGCGATTGACGTCGAATACCCAGGCTTTCTCTATTTCCCGCACCTCGCATACGGCTTCGAGTTGCGTGCGGCCTTGCACACCGGCGCCGAAGATGGCGGCAACCCGAGCGTCTTTACGCGCCAGCAGATCGGTTGCTGCTCCTGAGGCAGCGCCGGTCCTGAGCGCGGTTAGGTAGGTCCCATCCATCACTGCAGCGGGCCGACCTGTCGTTGCATCCACCACGGTGACCAGGGCGTGGATGGTGGGAATGCCAGCCTGGAGGTTGCGAGGGAAGACGGAAACGATCTTGACTCCCAACTGATCGGTCTTCCGCAGGTAAGCGGGCATGAAGAGAGTGACGCCCTCGTGTCGCGCTACCCCGAGCTGGGTGCGGATTGGCACGTCCGCGTCACCAAGGGAAAGCTGTGACGCCCTCGTGTCGCGCTACCCCGAGCTGGGTGCGGATTGGCACGTCCGCGTCACCAAGGGAAAGCTGGGCGAACGCCTGCTTTACGATATCTATCGTATGGGCCATGGAAGCCACTCGGCGTATCTCTTCTTTGGAGATGACACGTAAGTTCATCTGTCCGGCTCCGGTCCACGATTATCAGTCAATGGAGTGCCTGAGGAAGGGCGCAAGGCCATTGCTATTGTAGAGAGCCGGCATCAAGTTGTCGAGCCCAAGAGTTTTGAGTCCATGAGAAGTGGTCGCGTCATACACCAAGAGAGAGGAAACCACGCATGGCATTCGGAGTCAGAGGAGGCGAGACGGTCGAACAGGAGAACGTAGAGAAGAAGGTGGTCAAGGCCATAACCAGGGAGACCATTGTTTCACTGGTCATTGTAGGGTCGCTGTTCGCGGTCTTCGCGTGGAAGATGGGGCTCGCCCACATGTTCAAGACGATGATGGGGACGGCTCATGATCTCATACTGAACACGGTCCTCTTCTTGATGGGAGTGATCATCATTGCAGGTGCATTTACTTCGCTCATCTCCGAGTTCGGCATCGTGACTATAGCCCATCGGGTTCTGTCACCTTTGATGAAGCCACTCTTCGGACTACCGGGCGCGACTTCCATCGGCGTGGTGGCGACCTACCTATCGGACAATCCTGCCATCATGCCACTCAGCGCCGACAAGGGATTCCTCAAATACTTCAGGAAATGGCAAGTCACGACGCTGGTCAACCTGGGCACCGTCTTCGGGATGGGGCTCATCGTGACGACGTTCATGCTGGCACAGTCATCAGCCAGCGCACCCTTGGGCAAAGCCGTTCTGCTCGGCAACATCGGCGCGCTTCTCGGAGGCATCGTCAGCGTCAGGCTCATGGGGCACTTTGGCCGGAAGAAGTATGCGAGAGATGAAGACGTTGTGACCGAGGAGCAGGAAGGCTACGACATACTACGCTATCGGGAGGTAAGAAAAGGAAACGTTGCGCAGAGGGGCCTGCAGGCTCTGCTCGATGGCGGCGCGCACGGTGTCAAAACAGGCCTGGATATCATGCCCGGTGTCATCATCATCACCACGATGGTCATGATGCTTGCGTACGGGGCTAATGAAGGGGTGTACACCGGTGGTGCCTACGAGGGAATCGCTTTCTTCCCGTGGATTGGAGAGAAGCTCTCCTTCATCATCGAGCCGTTGTTTGGGTTTACGACTCCGGAGGCAATCGCCTTTCCGGTCACATCCCTGGGATCCGTCGGCGCCGCGATCTCGATGGTACCTCAGTTCCTTGAAAGTGGTATCGTCGACGCCAAAGGGATATGTGTCTTTACGGCCATCGGTATTTGTAATGCCGGCTTCTTGAGCACCCACGTGGGCATGATGGACGGTATCAAAGAGCGCGACCTCACCAATGTGGCAATCGCCACTCACTTCGCCGGCGGTCTCTGCGCCGGCGTTTTTGGCCACGCGCTGTTCTTGCTGTTGGGGTGACTAGTGGACTTATCTGAAGTTGTGTTTGCACGACGCGGCGGCGGGAGCGGAGAGAACAGCGGGGCGCGATCCTCGTGATACGCAATGGGTCGAAAAGCCGGGACGGCCCAGAGCGTTCTGGCGGCTCCCACCGCCGCGCCGCCCAAAACACAACCTCAGAAACGGTCCTTCCTGCTCCTTCTTTTGTGCCGATGCGCCGAGATTACTGCGGTGGAAGTCGGCGGCCCGGTGTCCAGG
>JBDHDY010000788.1:0-3100 GCA_039591275.1 Gemmatimonadota bacterium
GACCAGTACCGGTGCCCTTGTTGGGCACGTTCAAGTTGTGGGTACAGGTAATTGCATCCTGGTTGAGGCGACTCCCTACCGTGGAGTTGAGGACTACGGAGACGAAACTCCCCAACAGGTGTCCCTTCACCCCATTGGGCTTCAGGGTAGTATCTTCACTGATGGGCTCCCCGATACTGAGTTGTCCATTGAGGACACTGGCCACTGTCCGAGCCCACTCAGCAATACTGTCGGGGTCTTCGGGGTTCTGTAGTTCAAGTACAAACTCTGCCATCAGGTTTGTCCTGACCTGTCGTTGTAGCCGTAGACTAGCATCTCGGGCTGGAAGCTGCGGATAGCTACCAAGTTGGTGCCTCCCAGATTGATGTACTCTACCCCAAACCTGTGGAAGGTTTGACTGAGCAGGGGGTTGTCGTTGCGGCTCTGCTGGTGGGACTGGTAGGTGTGCAGGGGGAGGGCCCCGTCATAGGTAGTCAGGTCAGGGTCACGCTCGAACACCAAGCCGTTTGCATCACCGTGGACTACTACTTCATCAATAAACTGGGGGGCGTAGTCAGCCCAAGTGCCAGTCATCTCACCCCAAGTAATGGTGGCACTGATGTCGTTGGCACCACCGATACCCCACGTCTCACCCACCCTAGTCTGCCGGTCATACTGGCCCCACCTAGCATACTCGTCCCGCCAGCAGGTGTCGGTAGGCCAGTGGTAGTTCAGGATGTTGGTGTTCTCATCGCTGGAGTTGGAGGTGTATGCAATTCGGACCAACTTACGGAACTGGTCGTAGGTACAGACAATCCGGTGCTTGTTGCTGTAATCTAGATCGTCATAGAAGCTGTGCTTCCACTTGGTTAGCTCGTGGCTCTTGCCTTTGGTCTCCTCCAAGACCAGCCTGCCAGCCTCACTCCAGCGGCCCGAGGCATCGAGGAACCACCACCCGTCATCGAAGATGCCAAAGTGGCGCTCAGGGCTGATGGCACAGAGAGCATGGGTACCCATGAGGCCTCGGCTGCGGCTCACGATCTGGGGCCGGTAGGCATCAGCATAGAATTTGGTGGGAACCTGAAAGGCAACACCGTCCTCAAAGTAGAGGGCCAACTTGTTGCCCAGCGACTCAATGCGGAGACCCCGTGTCTGGAACTCAGCCAAGTCAAGGTAGCCACTGCCGAGGATGGCCTCGTTGGGGTAGGCAGTGCCCACAGCGGACCAGCGGTGGCGCTGGGGGTAGGGGATTTGTGAGGCACCGTCAAACTCGTCGGTGGCCAAGAAGTGCATTCTACCGTCAAAGGACTCGACGCTGGTAGCCATGAAGTCGGGTCGGGGGGTAATGGGTGAGACGTTATCAGGTTGTAGCTCATCATAGAAAGCGCTTGAAGCGTCGTTGGGAGTCACCAAGACCGGATGAGCCGGTCCATTCTCATCAGCACAGGCCATCACCATACAGGGGCTGTTGATGTTGGCGGGGGCACCAGCCCAATCAGTTCTTGCAGGACAGCCAAAGGGAAATACTGCGGCGTCCCACAGGGCATCTCGGTCAGCCTCGGGGATGCTGGCACCGGGAATGGCAGCATCGGGAGCTACCAAGACCCATGTTGCTGTACCAGTCAGGCGGACTAGGATGCAATCGACACCTAACTCATCCCCAGCAATGATGGCTACCCGCTGCCGAACCGGGGGGGTGGCATCGTCAACATACTGGTGAGGCCGGTGAGACTGGTTGCCCCAATCCGCTCATAGCCGTCATCGTGTCTCAGAATCAGACCGTGTGTCCCATAGGGAATAGGCACGAAGCCCCGCCCACTCCGGTATCCCTTCCAGCCCACCATGTGGACCGGCAGGTCGGGTACCCACCCCAGCCACGGTGCCGTTACCACCTCAAGCTGGCGGGTCTGGTTGCCAAGTCGGTTCACACCCTGCCGGGCAAAGTACCTCTCGCGGCTGCTGAGGCGGGGGTTGTGGATTTGGGTGGGCACAGGTGGGTCCCTAGGAGTCTATTGTGTAGTTGGCAGCCACAGCCGGATCGTCGGTGTATGGCATGACAGTTGCGTGGATGCGTGACCAGGCGGTTGCCCCGGCCCAGTTAGCGGCAGTGATGTTGGCGAAGCCGCCAGTGTTATCGGTGGGGTTGACGCTGAAATTGGCTTGCAAGGCACTCATGGCAGTGAACTCAACGTAGTAGTAGTAGGTCTCCCCATTGGTTGGGGCTTCATCAACGTAGTGTAGAGTTGCCTCACCAGCGGTGGCGTTGGCGTGGGGTCCCTGCACGTAGCTCCAGTCCACGTCAGTAGGGCCACCACCGCTTAAATCCTCCTCCACGAGGCAAAAGCCCCCAGCGGTGTTGTTGGTAGACACATACCTACAGTGAGCTGATATGGCGACCTGATAGCTTCTACCGTCATTCGGAATGACAACAGTCACTCCCAACACATTTGCTATACCCCCCGGAGTGGGGCCCACCAATCCTCCAGCAACTTCCTCTCTGGTCTCTGCCCCGGCAACATTACGTTGGGCTGCAGTCGTGGCAGCGTCTGTCTCCGTCCAAGTCCGGGGCCATAGACTGATCCAAGTCGGGTTGGGCGTACCCTCATTGGCGTTCAGGGGAGTCCACGCTGCTGCAGTCTGCTCCTGTTCTCTCACGTAGGGCTGACAGTCATCCCAGTCCACCCAGAGACGGCCATTGTCCAAGTCGCTGCTACCTGCCCGGTCGTTCTGGGTTGTGACGGGCAGCCAAGCACCGCCTCCCCCGGAGTCATAGTGCTCCAACAGGTCAGCAGGAGCCGCAGCCTGAAAGTAAGCCCTGGCAGACCCAGTCTTATGGCGTCCCGTATCGAGGTGCTGTGCGTCAACCGTGCCACAATCGTGCTCAACCTGCAGCACGCTCTGTACCGTTGACCGGGTCCTCTCAATGTCGTTGTCCCCATCTGATACGAGGTCGGCGAAGGTGGGGGTAGTATTAAACGTGGCATCCCACGGGTAGACGTTAGGCATCACCCAGTCCTCATAATAGGCCCGCCATCATCAACCCCGGTCTGCCACCCCCACTCCCCCAAGGTATGGAGTCTGCGGAAGTCGGCAATCTCGTTGACTAGCTGGCCGAAGTTCT
>JBDHDY010000789.1:0-2054 GCA_039591275.1 Gemmatimonadota bacterium
TGTCCCCAGATGGCCAGGAGGTTGTGGAACACGTTGTCAGCGTGGAGACTCCGGCCGAGGTGAAGCCTGGGACTCAAAGCCTCCACGGCCGCCTCGTAGACCGATTGCAAAAGGCGAATCAATGACCATCGCCAGCAATGAAAGCAGAAGGGGGAAGACCTACGGTTTCTGGGATGGGGATTTCACCTTCCATGTCCCCGTGTACGACGGGCTGCGCAGCAGCAGTATCTTCCGCGTCCGGATCGATACCACCCCTCAGCAGCGCGCCCTCGACAATGTGAACAACCACAATCGTCAGCGAGCAGGCTGGGATCGATATGAAATCACCTCCTGGCTGAACGCATTCCGAGCCCGATTTCCCCGACGAACAAAGCTGCAAACCACAATGCTCCGGCACCTGCGGCTGCACGGACCTACTCGTATAGACGACGTGGCGGATGACGCGATGCTACGCGCCCTCCTCTCACTGATCTATTACCGTGGAACCGAACGAAACTTCCAGCCTCGCATGGTCCAATTCGCCAAGGAGGCCAATGGCATTATTCGCCTGACCCCCGATGGCGTCTGGCTCACCAGCCTGATGAAGTAGAGTCTCTATGGGCACTGAGGATTACGAGATTACCGCGCCCGAAACCCTGAGCCAAACCCTGCAATCCATACCCCATGGGGAAGCATGGGTACGCCTGTTTAGCCTCTTTGATGGGCCTATTTGGCGAAGGACTATTGCTCATCTATGCCATTCAATGGCTATCACGACTCGTATTGAGTCGCTGGTTTTTATTGCCGTGAGGAATAGGATTAAACAGGACTCAAAATGAAGACCAAAACTTCAGCTTCCAATCGCCCCCGCCGTTCTCGCCGGACCCGTAGTAAGCGCCGTCGCGCGCAGGCTCGGGCGGAACAGCGCAACGCAACCAAGGATGAGTCAGAGAAAAACGTGCGGCCATTGACAATCGTCTTCGAACCGCGTGACACGACTCTGCTCTCGGTGTAGGGCTTTTTTAAGGAGTGAAAATGGGCTCATGACACACGGAAGCACCAAAAGGGCCGACCTCATCAGCCACGCTATTTCCCCGAGTGCCAGGGACTATCTGGAGCGGGTGTTCCAGTGCACTACATTCAGCCACTTGATGCGGCTGGGAGAGTACAATGAGGATGGGAGTCCGAATGTGTTCGATGAGAATGTACGGGAAACCCCTGGTGAAGACACACGCCTTGACCAAGAAATAGGCGGCTACATTCTTGCGGTGAAAGAGAATCGGGAGCCCTATGACCCGGCTGAGCATGAGTTTATCGTGGAGCCGATGAACGATGGGCGACACGAGCTATTCACGCGTGGGACTGCCACGGCAGACGAGTGGGAGAGTCTTGGCGTTGTGGATTCACGGGACCCTACCGCGACTGTGCGCGAGAACCTCTTCAATCAACTTGTTGCGCCGCGCGTGGATTCCCAGACCTACTACCCAGACAAGCAGCAGGCCGCGGAGCCTGCTGCCATCCGGCTCGAAAACAAGGTCGTGGAGGCCTGGCAGGACGACAACGGCGATATTCAGATTCGCGTAATCGACAACGCGGACTGCCTCATCACCCGCATGACTGTCAGCGGCGGTGGTGTGGAAAGACTCTGGCACCCGGGGCCCAGTGGCGATGACGACTCTCCCCAGGAGGTAACCCTCCAAAGGGCTGCCTGGCCATGACACACGAAAGATGGAGAGCGCCGTGCGAAATACCCCAGGCATGAGCATGGGGTTACGCACTCATGGGCTTGAAGAAGTTACATACAGAGTTCGCAAACGAATCTGGGTCCGCATCACAAGGCAGGTGGGATTTATTTCCGGACGCCTGGCCTCCGTTCTCAAAAAAGGCGTTGCCGATGGGCAGTAAAAAAGACATCTGGCCGCTTGCAACTTGTACCTTTAGATGACGACGTGAAGGATGCTTTATTTCCCCAACCTCTTCAATGAGTTGCACAATGAAACTGCAGGACATTAGAAAGGCCACGCGGCTCCTGGATCAGCGCGAGCGCTATGAAGTGCTGCGAAGTCAATCCTCCA
>JBDHDY010000790.1:0-2378 GCA_039591275.1 Gemmatimonadota bacterium
CATGTTGCGAAGAACAGCCTCCAGTATGTCCGATACCTAGATGATTTTGGCGTTATAGAGGTTACGGAACTCTGGGGAGATACCGGCACAGGAAGCTTCACTGACTGTACAGATAGGGTAATCACCTGACACTACCGCCCCATATCCGCGCGCGTGCGCGGGGGGGGGGTGATTAAGCGGCTTTCGCCTTTGTCATCTTGCTCGTTTTCTCCTTTTTCGGCAATCCGTCCTTGAACGCCCTCATCGGCGTGCGGCCATTCATGCCGCGGCCCTGGTGCGGCCGACGGGTGTTGTAGCCGGCCAGGTAGGTGTCGAGGTCGGTCTGCATTTCGTCGACGGACTCGTAGAACTTCTTACGTCCCATGACCCGGAAGTGCTCGTCCAGGAGGGTGCGGTGCAGCCGTTCGACATAGCCGTTGGATTGCGGCCGCCGGACCTTGGTCGTGCGGTGTTCGATCTCCTCCAGTTGCAGGAACAGCTCGTAGGGATGGCGGTCCGGGCGGCCGCAGAATTCCCGGCCATTATCCGACAGCACCGTGGTGATCCGCGCGCCGTGGGCCTCGAAGGTCGGCAGCACGTCGTTGTTCATCACGTGCACGGCGGTCAGCGGCAGTTTGGACGTGTAAAGGCGGCCCCAGGCGTAGCGGCTGAAGCAGTCGATGACGCTTTGCAGGTAGACCTTGCCGACGCCCTTCAGGTGGCCGACGAAGAAGGTGTCCACGGCCACCAGGTCGCCGGTATGCCTGGTCTCGATATGGCGTTCGCGGAACTCGGGGCTGAACCGCTCCAGCAGCCGGACCTGCTCGTCGCTGAGCTCGACCTTGCGCCCACCGACGTGCTTCTCCAGGCGCAGCAGGCGTTCATGCTTGGTCAACAGATCATGCCGGCTCCAAACACCGCGCACGCCGCCGGACGAAACCTGGATGCCCTTCAGTGCCAATTCCTGGGCGACCCGCAAGGGACCGTGGCCGGGGTGCTCCAGGGCGTGGTCGAGGACGGCCCGTTCAACCTCCTCGGAAACCCGGTTGGGATGCGGGCCACGGGCGCCGGGTAACCGGTCGATCAGCCCTTCGGCACCATAAGTCTGGAAGTTGCGCCGGATCTCGTAAAACTGTTGGCGTGAATAGCCCATGATCCGGCAGGCCTTGGAGACGTTGTTCATCTCGGCGGCCAGTTCGAGCATCGAGAGCTTGCGTCGTGCTACTTTATCCTTCGTGGTCATGTCGTTTCTCCTGGTGCGGGTTGCGATGAAGTCTGCAACTCCATCCTACAACCCCCCAGGGGCGGCATGGCCACACCTCTCAGCGGGCCAAACTGTCAGGGGAATACCGGCTCAGCACACCTAGAGCATTTTCCGATCACTCGCGGTCATAACCGGCGGCAGCGAAGTAGTTTTGGCACTCTGTTGGCGTGAATGTGTCGATTCCTTTTGCGATGGCGTCCCAGAGGTCGTGGACGGTTCGTGCGGCAGTTTTCTTGAGGAAGGCCTTGAGCTTTGAGAACGCCATCTCTCCATGATGACGATATCGCCGGGGATCAGGGTCGGCACCAGCACCTGCTCCACATAGGCCAGGAAGGCGGCACCGTGCATGGCCCCGTCGAGCACCATGGGTGCGGTCATGCCCTCGAGCCTGAGGGCGCCGACGAAGGTGGTGGTCTTCCAGTGCCCATGGGGCACCGGGGCCCGACACCGCTCGCCCCGTGGCGCCCGGCCGTAACGTCGCGCCATCTTGGTCGAGGCGCCCGTCTCGTCGATGAACACCAACCGCTCCGGCTGCAAATCCGGCTGGGCGGCGAACCAGGCCCGGCGCCGCCGCAGGACGTCAGCCCGCTGTTGCTCGCTGGCGTGCGCGGTTTTTTTTGAACGTTATCCCGTGCCGGTCGAGCAGGCGCCACACCGTGCTCCGGGCCACCGTCAGTCCATGCACCTCATCCAGATGCTCCGCAAGCTCGGCCAAGGTGATGTCCGGCATCTCGTCGACCAGCGCCAGGATCTCCGCGGCATGGGCTTCGATCCGGTGCGAGCGCCTATCCCCGCCTTGTGGCTTGGGACCGACACCGCCCGTCCGCCGCCAATGATCAACCCATTTGATCGCCGTCGAAACCGCAACCCCGAAGCGCTTCGCCGCCGAGCGGCGCGACAAGCCACCCTCAACCGTCGAAACAAGCCGTTCTCGAATATCGTTGGAAAGAGGTTTCGTCATGCAGGCTGGCCTCCTTCTCCAGCCCACATCTTGAATCACAAATCTCTCCTCAGGGGAATCCCCAATGCGATTCCGTCAGGTCGGAATAGGCTCTAACCGCCATCCTATATGCCGATGTCGCGGGATATAGCCGACTTACTGGCGAGGACGAATTTGGAACGCACAAGCAGCTCG
>JBDHDY010000791.1:0-2255 GCA_039591275.1 Gemmatimonadota bacterium
TTCTACGAGCATCCGCTCGTGCGACCGGAAATCGTATCGTTTGGCCATCCCGATGGTGGGATGCTGTGGGCGGCGTTGTTCAAGCCGGAGCGCCCTAATCCCGAGCGTGCGGCGGTTCTTCACATCCACGGCGGTGGTTACCGGCAATTCGCCCACCGCGGATGGACGGTGTACGGATACGCGCTGCACCTTGGCTTCATCAATTACCTCGTGCAGCAGGGGTATACCGTACTCGATTTCGACTATCGGGGGAGCGCCGGCTTTGGGCGTGATTATCGTACGGACATCGCTCGTTCCATGGGCATAAAAGATACTGACGGGGCAGTGGCAGCGGCGCGTTACCTCGTTGCAGAGCACGGGATCGACTCGACCCGCATTGGCATCTACGGTGTGTCTTACGGAGGTTTTCTTACCCTCATGGCGCAGTTTCGCTATCCCGGTGTCTTCGCTGCCGGGATCGCTCGCGCAGCGGTGACAGACTGGGCTCATTACAGTGATCGCTGGACGAGCCGCATTTTGGGCGTGCCGCACGAGAACCCCGAGGCGTATCGTCGTTCGAGCCCGATCTACTATGCCGAAGGCCTCGAGGATCCGCTTCTAATTACACATGGACTTGTGGACGACAACGTGCACTTTCAGGACGCAGCGCGTCTCGTGCAGCGACTGATTGAACTGGGCAAGGACTTCGAGGTGATGTATTACCCGGTCGAACCGCACACCATTGAGACGGAGGCAAGTCGCTACGACTACGTGCGCCGGGCGATGGCTTTCTTCGACCGTCACCTGCGGCGTGCGTCCCAGTGACCACGATCGCCGATTCTGCGCGAGATTAAGTCAAATGAGACATCTCGACAATCAAACGAACTGAGTCAACGGGTTAAACAGCAGCGCCGGAGTAACCATGGGAAACGATCGAGAGACGATGTCCCGCCGGAGCTTCATCGCGGCGAGCGGAAGCATAGTCGCCGGTTCAATGCTGGCGAGTTGCAGCTCCGCCCCTGCTCCTGAGGAGGCTTCGCGCCAGGGACGCGCGAAGATGCGTGTGGCGATGGTCGGAACCGGGATCCGTGGCATTGGGATGTGGGGGCGTGACGTGGCGGGCAGCTACGCTGACGACATGGAGTTCGTGGGTCTGTGCGACATCAACCCGGGACGCGTGGCCTTTGCCAGACAGCACATCGGCGTCGATTGTCCGACGTTCACCGACTTTCGCGAGATGATGACGGCCACCTCGCCAGATTCGCTGATCGTGACCACGGTAGATGCCACCCACGACGAGTTCATCGTCGCTGGCATGGAGATGGGTGCCGACATCGTGACCGAGAAGCCCATGACCACCGACGAGATCAAGTGCCAGGCCATCTTGGACGCACAGGAGCGAACGGGCAAAAACATCGTCGTCACCCACAACTACCGCTATTCGCCTCACCGCCAGCGAATGAAAGAACTCTTGATGGAAGGGCGCATCGGGCGAGTAACATCAGTCGACTTTCACTGGTACCTGGACATCTGGTGGCTCGATTCAGAACCGGATGAGGTCTTTGCCTCTGGAGCCCTGGAGTATTACGGTCGGAACAACGCCTTCCGCCACTCCATGTGTAGGGGCTGCCCGCACAGGGACGATTGCAGGCACTATTGGGATATCACGCAGGACGAACTGCTGAGCAACTTGTATGTGGCCAACGAGCATCACGATGGCTACATCCGAGACGGCTGCGTGTGGGCCGAGGACATCGACATCTACGACAAAATGGCGGCTCAGATCAAATACGCGAATGACGTGCAAGTGAACTACTCCTGCACGACGTACTCACCGTACGAGGGCTACCGCATCGCCTTCAACGGAACAGCCGGCCGGTTGGAAGCCTGGATTCAAGAACGACAACCGTGGCAGGGGCAGGACTACGACGAGATTCGGGTAACCGATAACTTCGGCGAGACGCACCTCGAGCGAATCCCACACGGTGGGGGAGGGCATGGGGGCGGTGATGTCAGATTGAGAGACCGGATCTTCAGAAATCCTGATGCGCCCGATCCCTACCGGCAGGCCGCCGGGTCCCGTGATGGAGCAATGGCCGTTCTCTTGGGTATCGCGGCGAGAACCAGCGTCAAGACGGGCCAACCGGTCAAGATCGGGAGCATGACCTCACTCAAACCCCAGGCGACGCGACCGTAAGCGCTTACCGCTCGGCTAGGGTGGCGGCGGGACCGTCTCGCCGGCTAGGACGTTAGCAACCATGGCGTCCACGTGCGTG
>JBDHDY010000792.1:0-2812 GCA_039591275.1 Gemmatimonadota bacterium
GACGGACTTCCCGGACAGCTATTTGTGGACGGGGAACGATGTGATGGAGCGCCTCACCCGAAACTCGAACCCGTTTCCGGAGATCGCAGCAACGCAGCGGGTCGACTTCGAGTTCACCCGCCGTGACGGACTGAAGATTCATGGACGGATCTCATTGCCAATCGACTATGAGGAAGGGGCGAGGGTTCCCGCGATCTTCTGGACGTATCCGCGCGAGTACGAAGATGACGAGGCGTACCAGCGTGCGGCTATCCGGCGCCGCAATCACAACGCCTTCACCCACATGAGCTGGCGGAGCGAGTCCGACATGTGGCTCACACAGGGGTACGCGCTCGTCGTACCCGACATTCCAATCATTGGCGAGAGCTACAACGACAACTACGTTCCCCATCTCGTCGACGGCATGTACGAAGCGCTCCGCACCGTCGACAGACTGGGATACATCGATATCGATCGTGTTGGTCATGGCGGCCACAGCTATGGAGCATTTGCCACGGCCAACATCTTGGCGAACGCTCCGTTCTTCAAGGCAGGCATTGCAGGTGACGGTGCCTACAACCGTAGCCTGACCCCCATGGGGTTCCAGAGCGAGCGGCGTGACATTTGGGAAGCGCCGCACATTTATCTCGAGATGTCGCCGTTTTTTAAGGCAGACCAAATCAACACTCCGCTGTTGATGTACCACGGGGCGGATGACAATAACTCGGGGACGTACCCAATTCAGTCGGAGCGTCTGATCCAGGCGCTCACAGGGCTCGGCAAGACCGCTGTGCTGTACGTGTACCCGTTTGAGTCCCACGGACCGCGGGCAATCAAAAACAATTTGGATATGTGGGCACGTTGGCTCGAGTGGTTTGACAAGTACGTCAAGGGTCAGGGAGCAGAGAAGGCACAGGCGGTATCTCCGCCCCAGGGCGAGCGTCAGTAGCCGGAGGCGCGTCCAGCTGACGTTGTGCAATGAACGTTGTGGCGGTGAGACGCGCTACGGAATGCACCTAAGAACATCTGAACTGGAGATGGAAATGTTGGAGCTATCGCCGGTCGAGCGGTCCTTTCTGCAACGGAGTGCAGACACGGCGGTGACGAAGCGGCGAAATCGTATGGCACTCCTGACGGGAGGCAATCCTTGGTGCTCATCATCGTCGTGGCCGTTGTGTATATGCTTGCCTCTATCGTGGAACGCGTGGCCTACGGCAACGCCGTCATTATCTACAAGCTGTTGATCCAGAAGCTCGAGCGACGGATTGCGGAATTGGAAACGGAGACCGCCGGAGGAGACACATCCTACCAGGACACTCGATGAGGGGTCGGGCCGGTCGCTGCGGTGCGGATCGCTGCGAGCCCGGGGAGTAACTAACTAGGCAGATTCTTCGGCTTCGCCGAGGAGAGCTGCGCTCGGCCTTTCCAGGGCGCCGGAAGGCCGGGCCAAATGACGAACCCGGCTGGCACTGTCACTGGTGTACTGCGATAACGTATCTGCGGCCTTGGGGTGGGAGATCTGCTTCAGCGCGATCGCGGCCGCGGCCCTTACCTGTTCACCCCACCGCCGGCGCAGGAACAGGAACTTCCTCTGTGACAGAACCTTTGACAGCGCGTCGATGGCTGCGGCGTTGCCCAATCGCGCGACCGCCCGACAGCACGCAATAGCGAGATCCTCGCTCTTGGTCGTGTTCAGTATGGATACCAGCGCTTGGACGGCCGCGTCCGAGCCAAGAAGACCTAGGCTGCGGATGGCCCCTTTGGCCATGGAGGCGTCATCGCCGCGAGCCAATGGGAGAATGACCTCTATCAGGTCGTCGCGATGTAGGCGTTCGAATAGCTGGAATGCCCCGCGACGGATTTTCGGGTTGCCGTCACCTAGGCTGAACTCTAGCTCATCCCGCAGACTCGGTGTGACCGTGTCGATGACCTCCATAATCCGGAAACGCGGCTCGACGATAACCTCGGTGACCAAGGCCCGTTTGATTTCCTTGGCTGCTGGACGTCCCATTTCGGCGAGCAGACTCGCGGCGGTCTGTCGAGCACGAAAGTCGCGTTCTTGCTTGATCACCTCGATGAGCAGTGGGATGCCCGGGATCCCCAGGCTCCCGATGACCTGGGCGGCACGTTCCTGCCGGAGTGGATCTTCGGCCTTGAGGTCGGTCTCCAACAACTTCTGCGTGACTGGATCTAGATCTCGTTGGAGAATCGTGACGAGCCCTTGTTCATCGGGACTGGGGCTGGCGGCCAATTGTTCACGACGGGTCTTGAGCTCGATCAACAATCGTCCCGCAAGTTGGTAATCGGCAAACTGCACCGCACTGCCAGCCATCACATAGAGCTGGGCAGCGAGGTCATGCAACACCTGAGGTTCGGTCTCATCGGAGAGTGCAGTGAGGACGAAGTCTGCGGCGATCTCAGTGAACTGGTGTTGGAGGCCGAGAATCAGGCTCCCCATCAAGCGACCACATGCCTGCACAATCTGCTGGCGGCCTGGCGGCTGGTCGAATCTTGATCGCTGTAATTTTCGAATAGAGCGCGCAGTAGCCTTCTGACAAGGTTGTATTCTCCCTTGACCAACAATTCCTTGCCGAACCTGGGCACGGCTTCCCGCAGGGCCTCATTCGGATCGTCCGACAGTTGATCAACCAAGGCGACGGCGGCATCTACCTCGCTTGTTTCCTCATCGGTGGGTTCACCGACTGAGGTGAGCAAGCTTTGGACGACGCCCATAGCGTACTGACGTTGATTGAAAACCAGGCAGGAGAGGCCACGCTCCATGGCGAAACTATCCCAGAACGCGCTATCCGTGCCTGAGCTCGGAAGGTCGCGG
>JBDHDY010000793.1:0-2349 GCA_039591275.1 Gemmatimonadota bacterium
CCGATCTGCCCCGCGTTGCGGAGGCCGATGAAGCTCCAGGTTTTTCCGGCATCCGTCGATTTGTACATCCCACGGCCGGTGACCACTTGGGCCCTCATGCCGTCCGAACCCGTGCCAGCATAGATGATGTTGGGATCGGAATCGGCGACGTTGATGGCGCCCATTGATCCGGTCTCGAAGTATTGGCCGGAGATATTCACCCAGCTATGGCCGTAGTCTATGGTTTTCCACACACCGCCGCCGACGCTCCCCATGTAGAACGTGCTCGGCTGGCTGGCCACGCCCGTGACAGTGGTGACCCGGCCGCCGCGGGAGGGGCCGATATTGCGGTATTTCAATCCTTCATAGAGGGCGACGTCGAAGACGACGTTGGGGTCCGATGACTGAGCCAGAAGCGAGGCGTCAGGGATTGGCGAGATAAGGGCGGCTAAGGCCGCAACTGACAGAAACTTGCGCATGAGGTACCTCATGGAGATCGGGAACTGCGATTGGGAAACGGATACGAACGCCAACTAGAATCGAAGTATTGCCGGGCCGCGCCGGCCTGGCAACCTAGGCTGCAGGTGGTGCTGATGTGGCCGAGGGGATGAGCAAGAACTCAGGTGGTCTTCACACCCGCCCGACCGTACCTTTGTGCAGAAGGAAAGAACAGCGATCAGCCGTGCCGGCCTCAGGCCCGATACGCTCGACTCTCGTCACGACTCATGTGAGACAGAACACCCGGCACGAATCCCTCACAAACTCAGCATGCTGCAATTAGGCAATGCAAAAGCACATCAGCCGTCGCGGGTTCCTCAAGACTGTCGCCGCCGCCCTTCCGGCGGTCGCGGCGTGTAAGCCAGTGCCGCAGGCCGGCGAGCCGCTCTTTGGGATCTCGCTTGCGGAATGGTCGCTGCACCGCACGTTGCGGGCCGGCGAGATGGACAACCTCGACTTCCCGAGGGCCGCCCGAAGGAAAGGGCGCAAGATCAGGCCTACCTGCAAGATCTCAAGCGGAGGGCCGATGACCACGGGGTCCGGAGCCTTCTCATCATGTGTGATGGAGAGGGAGCGCTGGGCGATCCCGACCACGGGGCCCGCTCCAAGGCGGTGGAGAACCACTACCGGTGCGGTGGGTAGAGGCTGCGAAGTACCTGGGCTGCCACTCCATTCGCGTCAACGCGCAATCGCAGGGTACTCCAGAGGAACAGCGGGAACTAGCCAGTGAGGGCCTGCGGCGCCTCACCGAGTTCGCGGCGGGCCGGGACATAAATGTCATCGTGGAGAACCACGGCGGTCTTTCGTCGACCGGGGTGTGGCTTGCGAGTGTCATTAGAGAGGTTGACCATCCCCGCTGTGGCACGCTGCCCGATTTCGGCAACTTCCAGATTCAGGAAGATGAATGGTACGACCGGTACCGGGGTGTTGCCGAGTTGATGCCGTTCGCCAAAGCCGTGAGCGCCAAGTCCCACGACTTCGATGAGCACGGTGACGAGCGGCACACCGATTACCTGCGGATGCTGCGGATCGTCCTTGACGCCGGATACCGCGGTTACGTGGGCATCGAGTATGAAGGCAGTGAGATCGGCGAGCCCGACGGTATCCGGAAGACCAAGGCCTTGCTCGAAAGAACCCGGACCCGGTTGGCGGAGGAATACAGCTAGCGCTCAGACCGACTCGCCTGGCGCTTCCTCGGCTGATATATTGGCGGCGTTCCCGCTCAGCCTGGAACGACGAAGACGTATGCAAGAGGCTTCTCGCATCGCCCGCAAGCTCTCCGCACTCGTGGACATGGGCCTCGAGCGCGCGGACATCTCGCCAGTCACCACCGAAACCATCCGCGTCGATCGCAAGACCTACAGGGTCGCCAGCAGTAGGCCTGCCATGGGCACACTCGTGGCTGTGTCAGCCGTCGGCCCCTCCCAGGTGAGAGTGGAAGAGGCCATCGGCCGAGCCTTCGAGGAGATGGACCGGTTGATTGGGATCTTCAGCCGCTTTGAAGCCTCGTCGGCCGTGAGCTACCTCAACGACCAGGGCCAGCTGGACGGCGCGCCGCCGGAGTTCTCCGATCTCATCTTGCGTTCTCTGGACTATCACGAAATGAGCCGCGGGGCGTTCGATATCTCCGTCGCCCCCATCGTCGACCTGTTCAGAGAGCGTCTGGAGAGTGTGGCTCCCCGCGAGCCAAGTCGCGCAGAGATCGTGGAGGCGCTCGAGCTGGTGGGTGCTGAGAATATCACTGTGACGCGGCGGAAGGTGAGTTTCGGGAAGTCGGGCATGGGGATCACGCTCGACGGGATCGCCAAGGGCTATATCGTCGATGCCATTGCGAGGGTGCTCGAGATGTACGGAGTCAAGCGTTACCTGATC
>JBDHDY010000794.1:0-2385 GCA_039591275.1 Gemmatimonadota bacterium
AGATTTCTCACATTCCTCGACAAAGCCGTCTTTGTCTTCAACCTCAATGCAGTAGTGGCTGACGTTTCCCCTGACTCCGTTGAAGGATTTCAGGTCAGGATGGACAAAGAGTTCAAACTGGGTGCTTTCGTCCTGGTAATAGACCATGGTCAGGTCCGTCTCCACTCCGAAAAGGGCTTCCGTCGTTTCGCGGGGCAGGGTTTTGGGCTCTGTTCTTTCAAGGCCCAACAGCTGACCGTAAAACAGGTCGGTATTCTCGATGGAAACGGAGCCGAGTCCTGAGTGAACGTATCTTATCGTTCCTCCCCCATATGAGGTTTGATGATGATTTTCATGGAGCCGGAGCCTTCAAGCATCCGCTGGAAGCCCTCGGCGGTTTTTTCCAGCGGCAGCCGGTGGGTTATCAGGTCGCTGACGTTCAGTTCTTTCTCGGCCAGGAGGGAAATAACCTCCTTGAAATCCGGCGGTCCGGCGTAATAGGAAGTGAGTACGGTGATTTCCCTGGTCCAGAAATTATTGATCGGGATGGTTACTTCTTTGTGTGGCTCCGGAACCGTGAAGAAGACGATGGTCCCCCCTTTATCCACGGATGCCCAGGCCTGCTCGATGGCGGGGAGGGCTGAAGTGGTGATCATCACCACATCGGCCTTGCGACCCGTCAACTTCACCAGTTCTTCCGGCACATTTTCGGAAGCGTCTAGGAGGTAGTCCGCCCCGGACTTCCGGGCAAATTCCAGTCTGTACGGGTTGATGTCCGTAACGGTCACTGTACAGCCCAGACGTTTTGCTTCCTTGACATGGAGCACACCTGTAATCCCGCTGCCCAGGACAAGCACATTGTGTTGAGGCTGGACCCCTGCCAGCCGCCTGGCTCTGATCACACAGGACAGGGGCTCGATGAAGGTGGCTTCTTCATAGTCCAGGTTGTCCGGGAGCTTATAGGTCCCTTTATCGACCAGGTCTACCGGGGCGAGAATGTACTCGGCATACCCCCCGGGCAGACGGTCCTTGATCTGGGTGCACTGGGGATAGTGCCCATTTAGGCAATAGTGGCATTCCATGCAGGGGACCTTGGGGGCGATGAAAACACGGTCCCCCGGTACTCCACGATATCACTGCCGCAGATACCGCAGGCATGGACCTTCACCAGCATTTCACCGTTGGAGGGCTCCGGGGTTGGGATTTCCTCCAGGCGCATATCCTGGTTGTTGTACCACATGGAAACCTTCATTCGGCCAACCTGCCTGTCGGTAATCCCGTTCTATTTTGACTTCAGGTCTTTGTACAGCTGGAAGGCCTTGTCAGGAGTCTCCCTGTCATGGACCACGGCCCGGACCGCCTGAATCATGGCAGTGGGGTCATCGGCCTGGAACACATTCCGTCCCATGTCCACCCCGAAGGCGCCCTGGTCAATCGCCGTCCAGGCAATCGTAAGAGCGTCCTTCTCCGGGACCTTCTTTCCTCCGGCGATAACGATCGGCACCGGGCAGGTCGCAGTCACTTTTTCAAAGCCCTCTTGGCAGAAATAAGTCTTCACCACATGGGCCCCGTTCTCCGCGCAGACTCTGGAGGCCATACTCAAGTATTTCGCGTCGCGAGTGAGTTCCTTGCCGACAGCGGTGACGCCGAGGGTGGGGATACCGTACCTGGTTCCCTCGGACACAGCCTGGCAGAGGTTTTTGACAGTCAAAGCCTCGTACGTCCCGCCTACGGAAACCATGACCGCCATCAGGGAAGCATTGAGCCGGACCGCGTCCTCTATGTCTACTCCGATCACCTCGTCATTGAGCTCAGTCAGTACGGTGGAACCGGCGGAGACCCTCAATGAGATGGGCTTGTTGTAGATCGGGGGAATGGTGGCCCGGAGCACACCCCTGGTACACATCAGACAGTCCGCGTATTCGACGATGGGCAGGATATTGATGTCGATCCGTTCCAGGCCTGAGGTCGGACCCATGATGTACCCGTGGTCGAAGGCAAGCATGACTGTGTTGCCGGACTTTCGATCAAAGATCCTGGAGAGCCTGTCCTTCATTCCCCATTCCAGGTTGTTGGAGCCTTTTAGTTCATATACAGGATTGGGGATGGGCACACCAATGCCGTAGTTCTTTGCGTCTGCATTTCCTTCGATATCTGGCATTCAAACACTCCTTGAGCAGCGAGGAACTCCCCCTGAATTCGGGCCGCAGATCTCACAGAAAGAAACGGATGACCGCAGATCCCACCACCCCACCCTGCGTGCAGGCACAATCTGCGGCCGTCTGCGCCTATCAGCGCAATCTGTGGTAGTCGGGGCGGGCCGGGGCCGCAGATGTCACAGTGCCGCGCTGATTAGCGCAGATCCCAGCCCCCACCGCACGTATGCGGGTCATTGATAGCCCTGCC
>JBDHDY010000795.1:0-2203 GCA_039591275.1 Gemmatimonadota bacterium
CTTGCCGGTAACGGATTCGGTCTCGGTATAGTCCAACACATCGTCGGTGACCTGAAAGGCCATGCCGAGCAACATCCCGTAGCGCCGGAGCGCCTCCCGGGTTTCCGAGGGCGCTTGGAGCGCCCCGAGGTCACACGCTCCGGAAACGAGCGAAGCGGTCTTGGATCGTATCAGCTGATCGTAGTCATCCTCGGTGTAGTCGAGGACATCGTGGGCCTGTAGTTCCCTCATCTCACCAACGGTCATCTCATTGGTGACACGACTCAATACCCGAAGCGGCTCGGGCTCATCGATCTTCACGAGCTCCACGATTGCACGGGAGTACAGGTAATCACCCATGATCACCGCGACCTGATGACTGAAGACCGCATTTATCGTAGGCTGCCCACGGCGCAAGACCGAATGATCTACCGAGTCGTCGTGTACCAGGGTTGCGAGGTGAATGAGCTCAGTCACAGCTGCGAGCGTAATGACGCGGGAGTCGATGCTGCCCGTAGCCTTGGCGCACAGCAGCAGTAGTGTCGGCCGAAACATCTTCCCCTTCATCCGGAGCAGATGCTCGTTGACCTCGGTGATGAGTGGAAAATCAGACGCGATGATCCGTCCGAGTTCCGAGAGCACCTCATCGAGCTCGGCGCGCATCGGTTGCTGGATGGCCTGGAGATCGATTGGGGCGAGCTGGGAACGCACCATCTAACGTCCAGCCTTCGCTAGACTGTTGACCCGATCCGTGACATCTCTGAAGTTGATGTCTACTGCAAACACCCGTTGGTACCAGTTGAGAGCCTCAGCCGGGCGGGATTGGGCCTCTTCGCACCGACCGAGGCGGTACAGCAGGCCGATCTTCTCCTCGTCTTCCCCGGGATCGGTGTCGATGGCGCGACGCAGCACGGTGGCAGCCACCTCGTACTGATCTTTGTCGAAGAAACACGTCCCGAGCGCCTCGGCGGCCTGGAGACGAGCCTCAGGACTTCGTAGAGCCTTCTGAAACTCCGAGATCGCTTCGTCGAGGAGCCCCATCTCTTTGAAGGCCACGCCCAGGTCGTAGTGCGCTTGTGCGTCTTCTTCGTCGATGTTAGCCTCGATGCCTCGCTTGAACTGCATGAGCATTTCGTCGAAGTCTCGCTTCTCATCCCCGGTTCGCACCTCCTTCCGGACGCGCATCCGCGTATCCTTCTGGTCGGCCTCGTCACCGAGAATGAACTCACCAAGATCGACAAAATCGTCTGGCGGCAGCTCCTCGCTGGTTGTTGCTACGGCGTCGGCCTCGAGCTCGGAGTCGTAGATGTCCGACACCGTTTGCTCCGGCGTAATGGTCGCGAGAGCTTCTCGAGCACTCAGGTTTTGCGGATCATGCTCGAGCACTCGCTCGTAGACAATCCGTGCGCGGTCGAGCCCACCTGAGCGGAATAGCGCGTGCGCCAACTCGAGATACGCTTCGACCATCTGGGATCTCTCCCCCATGCGTACAGCACGCGCTTCTGGTGATGGTTGACGCTGTTCGGATCGAGTCGCAGGATCTCCGTCGCCACTGCATGTGCGTGCGCCCAATCGTCCAGATCCTCGAACCCCGAAAGCGCCATGTCGAGCTCTTCCAACCCGCGCTCGCGCTCTCCCGATTCGACGAGCGCCTCGGCGTACGTGCGTCGACGGGCAGGATCGTTGGGCTCTTCTAGAACCAGCTCCTCCAACTCCTCCACCCCAGGGCCTATTTCCGGCTCGGCGGTAATGATCCTTAGTGGTTCTGACTCGCCGAGGTCGATCTCCGGACCCGGTGTCTCTTCCTCGCTGTCTGAGGTCTCGTCTTGGGTGATGAACTCCACGTCGGCATCTGGTGCCACGTCGTCAAAGCCGTGAAGATCGAGATCCGGGACTTCCAGATCTGTGAGCTCCGCGCTGGGCGCCGTTGCCTCGTAGTCTACTTCGATTTCGAGAGAGTCCGTTGAAACCTCGAGCACCGGCAGTTCGTCCTCGGGGACCTCTATGGTAATCGGCTCATCGGAGATCTCGATGTCGATCTCATCGCTCAAAACCGGTTCTTCGGGAAGCTCGATACTGGGGACGTCATCGCTCGCTTTCGCTTCATTGGGAATCTCCACACCCGGGAGGTCATCACTTGCGATAGGCTCTTCCGGCATCCCCCAACTGATGTCCTCGGCTGAGACGGGCTCTTCGGGAATCTCCAGAACGGGAAGGTCGTCAA
>JBDHDY010000796.1:0-2236 GCA_039591275.1 Gemmatimonadota bacterium
CCCCGGCGCCGCCAACTCCGCCGGCCGCACGCGCCACCGCTCCGGCTCGAAGGCCGGTAACCGCTATCTCAAGCTGGCGTTCAGTCACGCCGCGGTCCGCGCCGTGCAATACTATCCCGAGATCCGCGCCTTCTTCAAAGCCAAAGCGCGACGCAAACCGATCAAGATAGCCCGCACCCTCGTCGCCGTGGAAATCGCACGCATCGTCTATCAAGTCCTCAAAACCGGTGACGTCTTCAACGGGCGGTTCAAAAACAAGCCGTTGAGTCGAAGGAAACAGTCGCAGTGGCCACGCCTGGCAAGCCCAGCCGCCTAACTGGCCCTGCATAGCGCGGGGCCTCGCGCTTGATTGGGAAGCCAGGCGTTGTGCCAGGGATGTATCTGGGACCGCGTCGCGATCGACGCGACTGACTAGGCACAACCGCTTCGGTCAGCCGAGCCCATAATGGTGTCTGGACGTCACTGCCGGTGACGGGTCGCACCGATACGACAGGCATTCGCCACGCACGCACAGAGGTGTTTTCAGTAAGCAACATGAGCTATCCAGCGGCGAACACCGTTCGGCGTTCATGAATGATCACGTCCACTTGACAGGGCACTTCTTAATGGTGTTCTATGAAAGCGATTGTCAACGGCAGACCTCGACGTCCCTAATTGCTGGACGCTTTTTCCTGTGGCAATCAGCTCCGAGTGCTGAGGGGACGAGACCTTCCGGTGCATCTGGGCACTCGGGGCAATCTTCTTCCGCATCGTTCACCTCAATTCAGCTCCCGATCCGACTGGACAAGTAACAAGCGCTGGGGTCGCGTGACGCGAACCATGGTTCTATCTGAGACTCGGCACGCAGCCGGCCTGACGCTTCTTCGGGTTCTGCAAGGGGGCCTAGCGTTAGGCGAGTGCCTCGGCGGATTGCTGGCCGGGCGGACACCATTAATCGAGACTGCCGCACCGCCGCCTCGTGGCTCTGAACGCTACCGCGCTGGTATCGTCAGTTTCGCTGGATCGTAGCGCTCTCCTGTCTTCCAGAGTCGTAGAGTGAGTGCAGCGAGCTTGCGCGCGAGGGTCACGCGCGCCAGCGGCGCTCGCATCCCACGAGCGAGTAACCCGCAGTAGACGTCCTGCAGTGGGCCGGGCCGCGCCGTGGCGGCCGTGGCCGCGCCCTTGAACACGTCCTTGAGCACCCGGTTGTGATTCGGATTCAGCCCCCGGGTCATAGGCGCGCGGCGCCGGCGGATCGGCTGGCCCGCGACGAGCGTATAGTCCGCGCTGGACCGCGTGACCACGGCCAGCCCCGCATAGCTCCACAGATTCCGTTTGGTGCGAAACCGCCAGGGCGTGCCCATTGTGGCCAGCAGCAGCGCCACGCGCACTGGTCCATAAAACGGGATCGCCTGCAGCACGGGCCACGCCGGATCGCGCTTGGCCTCCACGATCATCGCAGCCTTTGCCTTGGGCCGCAGTGCTCGCAGCACGTCGAGCTCGGCGTAGAGGGCCTCGGCCCGGAACCGCACTCCGCGGCCGGCGAGCTGCGCGAGCCATGGTGCGCGGCTCCTCGGGTGATAGACCGTCGTGCCCGGCGTTTTGATCGCGCGGGCGCGGAACAGCGCCTTGATCCGGACCATCACTCGCGTAGAGTCCTCGACGAGGTTGCGGTACGCGCGGGTGAGCTCCTTGAGATCCGCGCGGTGCGCACTGCCGTGATACACCGTCCGGAGCCCGTCACGCCGCAACAGTTCGGACAACTCGTCCGCATCACCATGGTCACCCTTGTTGCCGCGACGGGCGGCGCCACGACGATCGCAGACGACGACACGATCGACCAGCGGCATGACGAGGTTGTGTAACCACTGCGCCTGGGTCCCTTCCTCAAAGGCGACGTACACCGGGCCGCGCATGCCGCGGAAGAACTCCACGAGCGCCGGCTCTTCCGTCGGCAGGATGCTCCGCGCGATCACACGACCGCTCGCTACCCGCACCGAGGCGACCGTGGTTGCTTGGTGGACGTCGAACGCAACATACTTCGTGGTCCGTTTCATGAGAGCCGCTCCTTGCTGCTGTGATCCACGGGTCTTGGTCGACTCCATGGTAGCAGCAAGGAGCGTGCTTTCAACATGCGTTAGGTGGCGCATAATCCGCCCTGCGCATTCTGCTTTCCCCAGTACTCATACCACTGCGATCCCGACCGCAAGGCCCACTCCATAGAATAGGTGGTTGGCCAGGTTGGAAAGAGGAAGCC
>JBDHDY010000797.1:0-2867 GCA_039591275.1 Gemmatimonadota bacterium
GTTTGGAGAGATTCGCACTGAAGCCACCGCGGCGATCTCTGGGACCACGGTGATTGTCGCACTGGCGGAGTAGCCGTCGCTCTCCACCGTGATGTCAGCGGTCCCGGCCGCACGAGCTGTGACCATGCCGTCGGCGGAGACGCTGGCAACGGCGTCGTTGGCCGAGCGCCATGAAGGAACGCGATTGAGCGCGGTGCCACTCGACCCCAACACGTTGGCAGTGAGGCGGGTCGCCTCCCCAACGCCCAGGCGAACCTCTCTAGGCGACAAGGTTACCGAAACAACTGCTTCTGCGGTCCCGGTCACCGTGCGACAAGGTTACCGAAACAACTGCTTCTGCGGTCTCGGTCACCGTCAACTCGGCAGCAGTGGTCTGACCGTTGCTGGTGGCACTGATCGTCGCCGTGCCGGGCGCTCGTGCCATGACGATCCCACCTGCAACAGTCGCGATGGCGGTGTCGCTCGACAGCCACTCGACGGCTATGTCGGTCAGAACGCTGTCGTTGTGACCGAACCCAGCGACGGAGCGGCGGGGCCGAGCATCGGGGAGAGGAGCCACACTGCGACGCCCAGCGCGAATGCCGCTCCGCCGCCCATCCACACCTTTGGCGATCTAAATGCAGAACGGGCGGGCTGTGCAGGGGGTATGGGCGTGACCGGTGTGGCGAGTGGTGCGACGAGCGCCGTTGCTTCCTCGCCGCTGCTCAAAGCCGACATCTGGCGCTGGACAGGGTCGTCGGGGCCGGGCGGCGGGCCGAATGAAGCCAGGACATCCGACAGCCGCGGCCAGCGCTCCTCGGGTTCCTTCCGTAGCATCCTCATCACCGCTTCGGCCACGTCCGGGGGGCAGTCCGGCCTGCGCTCCACGATTGACGGTGGTGCCTCCGTAGCGTGTGCCTGCATGACCGTCAGCGTTGCGCCGTCGAACGGTGTTGTGCCGGTTAGCATCTCGAACGCCATGACGCCGAGGGAGTATTGATCTGATGCCCCCGTGACCGGCTTCCCCAAGCATTGCTCAGGACTCATGTACGCCGGCGTTCCGATCACGGCCCCGGTCATTGTGAAGCCGGGCTTCTCTTCCACCTTGGCGATACCGAAATCGGTGACGATGGCATTCCCATCCATGTCGACCAGCGTGTTTGCAGGCTTGATGTCGCGGTGGACCACGCCACGGCGGTGAGCGTAGTCGAGTGCGCTCGCGATCTGAGAGAGCCAGGCCTTGATGACTGGTATTGCCAGGGGGCCATAGCCCTCCGTTATTGCCTCCAACGGACTACCCTCAACGAACTCCAAGACGAAGAAGTGGAGCTGATCGTGATGTTCGACGGCGTGTACCGTCACGATGTTGGGGTGTTTGAGGCTTGCGATCGTCACCGCCTCTTGGCGGAACCGCTCGACCATCCCGTGCTGCATGAGGATGGCGGGCGACATGACCTTGATGGCGACCTTGCGGTCCAGGGCGATTTCGTGAGCGAGGTAGACCGCGGCCATCCCGCCGTGACCGAGTTCGCGGTCGATCTCGTATCGTCCCTGCGTCGCGCGTTTCAGTTGGTCGAGAACGGCACTCCAAGCGGAGTCTGGGCTTGATTCATCGATGGTGGGCGCCACCTGTACCGTGGGTGCGGTCCCGGGTACGATCTCGGCACCGCACATCGCACAGAACAGGTCTTCCGTTTTGGCCGTCTCCCCGCAATTCGGGCAGGTCGGGTATTCGGTCATGAGTCGAGGATGTGCTGTGATGTATGGGGAAACGCGTGCTGCGTTAATCTCGCATTCATCCGACGCGTAGGATCGGTAGGCCCGCCCCTATGGGCGTCGCTGCAAGGCGCCAACCCAGGGGACTAATATATCGAATACTCGGGAGATTGCTTGGGTCTGGTAGAAATAGTGGTGCGCGAGCCTGCTAAGTCGTTGATCAACGGCCATTTCGGGGTCACAGCACCAATGCAGAATCTGCTATTTCCGACAAGTTCCGATCTCGGTTCTTCGATCGATCCCGCGGGCGGCGGCATTTCGGTTCAGGATGTTGCCTGGAGTGATCGCTTTCGGCGATGGGCGGGAGTCGGCGCCGAGCTGAGCGGGGGATCAATGGGCGACCGGAGGCATCGTGGTATCCCCTGCGGTTTGCGAAACCCAGTTTTGGCATAGATTAGTTCCCTTAGGTGTCCACGCGTTCTTTCCGAGCTGCTGCGCTATGGGTCGGTGGTGTTGTTGCGACGCTGCCGACCGACGGTCTCGCCCAGGAATGTAATGGCCTGCGGTGGAGCCGAGGGGGAGGCGTCCTTGGCGCGTACGCGGTGACTGAGGCGCTGGTCGTCGCCGTCCGGCACGACGAGTGGTGGCAAGGTCCGAATACCGGCTTTCGCGTCATCGGGAATGGCAGCCTCAGTGCGGGCCAGAACCACTTGCTTCACGCAACGCTCGCCTACGGTATCTCAGAGGTCGCAGCGCAAGGTTGGCGGTGGGCGTGCGCTCCCCCCAAGACGGCGGCTTGGCTCGGTGCGGCCATAGCGTTTGCTGCCGTAATACCCAAGGAAATTGGCGACGGATTTCAGGAAGGCTTTGGCTTCTCTGTGCTCAGTGCGCTGTGGACGGCGGGTGGGGCCGCCCTGCCAGCGCTGCAATCCTCCTCGAGGCATGCTCGGGCGTTCGTGTGGAAGGCCAACTACTGGCCGTCGGCCGAGTTTCGCAACCGCACCGGCTCGCGGCCGAGAATTGAGAGCGATTATGCCGGGCAGCGGTACTTCCTTGCAATTAACCCAGCGCTAGCCCGCGAGACCCCGGGGGAATGGCTGCCATGGTTCGGCTTCGCGGTGGGGCACAGTGTCTCGCAGTGGGTCGATGTGGAGCCCACTCACCAATGGTAC
>JBDHDY010000798.1:0-2610 GCA_039591275.1 Gemmatimonadota bacterium
TTTTCCGGCATCAACCATTATTATTCTTACCTCTACGGCAATCTATGCTATTTATGTAAGTATTCAGGGTCCACAGTGGCCAATGAATATCTCCGGCGTGATTTCCGGCGTGAGCGGCCGAGAAACAGCGTATTCCGCCTGATTTTATTGCCTTTTTCGACCATTAAAATCCGCTTCCCCCAATTGGACAATTTCCGGGATTTACCCTCCAGGGATCAGAACGACGGCACCCATGGTCTGTCGGGATTCGATTCGATTATGGGCTTCAGTCGCCTGGCTTAGGGGAAACGCTTCGATGGCGGGGATGATCATGCGGCTTTGAATCTTTGCGAACAGTTGATGGGCGAGGCGCTGCAGATAGGGCCGCTCATCAAAATAGTCGAAACATACCGGGGCCGACACGGTCAGGGACCGCTGCTTCAACACGTTCAAGTCTAGGGGGATGGACTGCCCGTCGCGGTCGCCGATGACAGCGCAGTGCCCGCAGAGAGACAGGCAGGCGACGGCGGTATCGAGCCCCTGGGCGCCGCTGCTGTGGACCCAGTAGTCGACCCCGCGCCCATTGGTGATGCGCATCACTTCGGCCGCTAATGGGGTATCGTCCTCGACCACAATGGGGTAGTCGCAGCCGCAGTCTCGGCTGAACTTGGCCTTCCCGGTAGCGGATACCGTGCCAATGACAGTAAGATCCATAGATTTGGCCCATTGGCTGAGCAAGTGCCCCACGCCGCCGGCAACCGCCTGGATCAGAATTGTCGCGCCCGGGGCGGCCCTGAACACCCGGCTAAGCAGTAGCGCAGCCGTAGCGCCCTTGAGCAACGTTGAAGCGTCATTATCGGATACGCCATCGGGCAGGGGTATGCATGCGTCGGCATCTATACGGCGGATGTCGGCATAGGCTCCGGGCGTTCGGCTCATGTAGGCGACGCGGTCACCCGGGAATAAGCCATTGACCTGTTCCCCCACATCGATGATCTCACCCACGCCTTCCATACCCGGTGTCCCCGGCAGGTCAAAGCCCGCGGAGATTCCCCGGCGATGTTTGAGATCGAGGTAGTTGACCGCAATGGCAGTCTGACGGATGCGCACCTGCTGGGGGCCTGGCGCAGAGACTGTCACATCGCTCAGGGACATGACCTCGGGGCCTCCGGTGGCCGCCACTACCACCGCCTTGGAAGGCAGCTGCTCGCCACCAGCGGCCGCAACCACTGCCGTCGCCTCTTCGGGGGCTGGAGGCCGGGGGAGCGCCGCTTGCTCGGCCAGATACGTCCGCAGCCCCCTGAATCCGGCCTCGTAGACCTGCCGGCCAACCAGGTTTTCCAGTTCCGCGGCGCGATCGTTCGGGGCGCGAAACTGCGAGCGCCAGTCCCAGAAGGTCTGGTTACCGTCGGTCACCGGCTTGAGGCGAACCGTGGCCATGTAGTCAAATAGAGGTAGGGGCGAGTCGAGGATGCACCGACAACGTCGCCGCCGACATCGTTTTCCATCCGGCTGCGGGCCACGGCCGGATGCCACAGGCCTTGACTGTTGAAATCGCGCAGCACAGCCCACACCCGATCGATTGGGGCGTCAATGACGGCCGATTGAATGACGGTGATCTTCATAGTTGCCCGTAGCGTTTCTTCAATGCGTCCAGCCCGGTCTGAAACATCCCGCCGCCGACGGTTTCGGCCAGCTCATCAACCTTTTCCGGCGGGCAATCGAATTCCGCAGACCACTCAATGAAGCAACGGTTGCCCTCGGTGACGGGAAACAGCCGCAAGGTGGCAACGTAATCGCTCAGATCCATGGGGCTTTCCAGGATGGCATAAGTGCAGGTGTAGTCGTAATCCGACAGTGACAGCAGTTTTTCCCGGATCCGGGCGCCGTCTTTGATCTGGAAGTTTCGCACGCACCCGACCTTGTCGGCCGGGTGGCCTTTTTCGATGCGGCTCAATACGATCAACGGGTGCCAGTTGGCCAGCCCGTTGAAATCACGAAGGTCCCGCCATACCCGATCGGCCGGGGCGTTCAGGACCGTGGACCGATAGACCTTAACCATTGGTTATTTCTCCTTGTCCCCTTCGGGGCGCTCCTTCTGCAGTTCAGCCAGTAGTTGTGCGAGCTTGCCGGGGTCGCCGGCATCGATGCCGATTTCGCCCAACAGGTGGTCCAAGAGAGGGGCCTGGGCGCGGTAGCGCAAGGCGCTGCTGACGAGCCGATCGGTGAGCCCACCTTCGCCGTCCGGGGACCCACCGCCGGCCGGCACGGTCAGGCCGTCAAGGTGGACAATCTTGATCCCTTCGATCTTCTCCATGGGCTTGACGCTCTCGCGGATGATCGTGTCGAGTTTTTCCACCAGTCGCAAACGCAGGGCCGAGATCCGGGCCTCGGGGCTGGCGATGTTGTTGGCCTCGGCCATGAGCCGGACCCCCTCGGATTCGACCTGGTGCCGGATTTCATAGGCTTTCGAGCGGGTTTTTTCGGTCACGGCAAAAGCATCGGCCTCGATGCGCCCAATGTCCGCCCGCTCGACGGCCACTGCCTTTTCGGTGGCGATGCGGGTTTTTTGCCGCAGCTGGTCCTTTTCCACCTCCAGGGCCGTCAGGATCAGCTCCACCTGCTTTTTGC
>JBDHDY010000799.1:0-2027 GCA_039591275.1 Gemmatimonadota bacterium
TACACCACGCCGAGCAGTCCCAACGACGCCAGTACAAACAGGCCGGCCACTCGCGCCGGACGGCTCTCGCCCCCGATCAAACCGGCCCGGGCCGCCGTCACCCCGGCGCCTGCCGCTGGGATGGCGAGCGCCCCTGCGAAATCCGAGGCGCGGCCGTAGCGATCCGCGGGCGTCTTTGCCAGAGCGTTCGAGAGAATACCTACTACCTCTGTCGGTACCGAGGGGCGAATGTCTGTGATGGTCGGCGGATCCGCCACGATATGCTGCTGCACGACGCTCGCGACGGTGGGGCCGGAAAACGGTGGCTGGCCGGCAAGCATCTCATACAGGACACATCCCAAGCTGTACACGTCGCTCCGGCCATCAACTTCCCCACTCCCGGCTGCTTGCTCTGGGCTCATGTACGTCGGCGTACCGACGGCCATACCGGTTGTCGTGAGCTTGTCTCCCCCGGCGGCGCTGATGGCCCGTGCAATCCCGAAGTCTGCCACGGCGGCGTGGCGTCGAGCGGGAGTTGTCTGTCCCTGTTCAGCCGGTCCCTGAGCGACTCCCCCTCCACGTACGGCATCACGTAGTAGAGAAAGCCATCCGCTTCGCCGGAATCGTAGAGAGGAAGAATGTGCGGATGGTGCAGGCGGGCCGCGATCTTGATCTCTCGCAGAAAGCGCTCGGCTCCCAGAGCAGCCGCCAACTCCGGTCGCAGAACCTTCACGGCAACCTTGCGCTCGTGCAGTGGCCATGCCACCAGCGCCTAGCTCATGCTCGATCTTGTATCGATCCGAGAGCGCCGTTGACAATCGGTCGATCGGGCTAGTCACAATCAGCGTTCATCCGTTTACGTCTGCGCAATCTGCGGCCCTGAAGAGATCCGTCATGTAATTCGAAACTGCAGCTTAGCGATTGCGGGTTGGGCCCGGAGCGCCCATTCGACAATCTATAATGAAAGATGTGGTCCTGGATGGCATGGCGCGAGAGGCGCTCTAGAAATACACCCGTCCCCTGAGGAACCCCCCGTGGCTGTCCGCTCCGAATTCGCTGCCGTCGGGACCGAGGTAAAGGATGCCATTGAACAAGATGTCCACGTTCTCGGCGAACGAGTACCCGGCCGACGGAATCAGCACGCCGCTCCCGTCACCTACATTGGCGAGCCCTGACATGCCCAGGGTCAGCAACTGGCCGAAGGGCCGGCTGGCGTGACCATAGAGCATTCCTTTACCTAGGGATCTATAGTTGCCTGAGAAGCGGCCAAGCCACTGGCTCAGCGGATATGGGTCGTCCCACGCCCCGCGGCCATTGTAGAATCCCTCCAGCAGCAGGAGCGTACCGTCCCTCAGCGTGTAGTTGCCGCCCACCGTTGCCTCCACCCACTTGCTCCCGGCGTGATCCGACCACGTGGCCTCCGCCCAAATGCCTAGGCCGAAAAGCTCACCCGAAACGTCTCCGCCCACGATGAATCGCCTCTCCATGGGCAGGGCGGGTACACCGATCTGTGTTGGGGCCGGGCTCTCATGCACTTCCCCGACGAGCGCCGAGATGTCAAACCCGCTCACATGATGCCTTGCTCGGAGAACCTTCCCGCTCTCATCGAAGCCGCCGTCAGGGACGAATGCCACCAGCACATCACTCAGTGACCCCAGCGGCACCTTGGCCGCCAGAGCTCCAATGCCCTCTCGCTCGTACGTTGGCTCGAAAAGTCGTTTGGGGCGGAACAGTTCCGTGGGGTTGAAGACCCAAGCTGCTCCCCAGGTCAGGTACTGCTTACCGACGATGACCTCTAACGGACCCGGAGCAAATGCCACATATGCGTGATTCACGAAGTGTTCGTCGTCGAGCTCGAATGTTGTCGGGCCTGCCAGGGCGTCGAACTCGTCGGGGAGAAGATTCTGGAGTTCGACCTGCGTGTCGCCGCGATAGAGCTGGTATACAACCGACGCCGAAAGGCGGGTACCGCGGCCCGCCCGGGCATTCAGGTCGACTCGAAGCCGATCGTAATCGATCGGACTCCATCCGCTGTCAGTGTGATTCGC
>JBDHDY010000800.1:0-2009 GCA_039591275.1 Gemmatimonadota bacterium
AGGCCACGAGCAACACCAGACCGACGGCACCTGTCAAGATGAACAGGGGTGTGCGGCTGCGACTCACGGTGGCGAACAGCAAGGGCTCAGCGCGCATACCGGAGTCGTCATATGTACCTGCGTTCTCCTCGCCGAGAGCGGTCCAAAGCGCGTGCAGTTCGTCGCCGGCAGCTTGGGGATGAACGCCCGGTCTGAGGCGGCCGAACAACTGAAGGAAGTTCGAGCCACGGGGTGGTAGGTCGCCCTGGTCCCACTGGAATGGAACGAAGAAGCTTGCGGAGCGGAACTCGAATTGCTGGGGCGCGACGCCGATGATTGTGTAAGGTGCTTCGCTCAGGCGAATGGTGGTCCCTATGACCTTGGGATCGGCACCGAAGCGGCTTTGCCAGAAGGCATCGCTCAGAACAACCGTGTGTTCGGAGCCCGTGAGTCCGTCCTCTGCGTTGAATGTTCTGCCAATTTGTGGCGGCACACCCAGGAGATCGAAGAGGCCTGACGTCACTCGGCTACCTCGAACCCGAGACGCGTCGGTCTCGTCTTCCAGGATGAGCGACGTTGGGACTCGGGCCTCGACGGCTGCGAACTGGCGGATCCGCGGACGGAGATCCAGGAAGTTCGGCACGGAGATCGGCAGGAGCACGGTCGGCAGTTCCGGGCGGGTACGCCCTATCTGCATCAAGCGGTCTGGCTCGGCAAACGGCCAGCACGCCGTAAAGCACGCTGAAGATGGCCGTGTTCATCCCGATGCCGAGTGCGAGCGTGAGCCCGACAATTCCCGCCAGAACCGGTTGCCGAAAGAGAGAACGAAACGCGTACCGCAGGTCCTGCAAGATGGTGTCCATGAAGGTTTGTCTCCGACGGGATGGTTTCGGGCCGATCGCCCGCCGAACCGCCGCAAGGGCTCGGGATGCTACGAGACTCGACGCTTGAAGGGCGCGCGGGGCTTTCTGCGCCGCCGCCGTTTCGAGTGATTGAATGAAATCGAGCACCGTCCCCGGACGGTGCTCGCTCTTGAGCGCCATGCCCGTTGCAACGGCCTTTGCGACACTCCTCGGGATGTGCGGCGCGTAGCGCCTGAGAGCCGGTGTGGTGGTGAACCGCTGGGCGACCGTCTCCATCGTGGTCGTACCCTCGAACGGTGGGATACCTGCCAGCATCTCGAAGACCATGCACGCGAAGCTGTACAGGTCGGCGCGAGCGTCCAGATTGCGCTCGCCGCTCGCTTGCTCGGGACTCACGTACGCAGGCGTTCCCGCTGAGGAGTCGAGTTCGGATCGCTTACCCCACTCGAGGAACTCGGCGTGCACCGCCCGCGAGATGCCGAAATCGGCGACGTAGGCATGAGTCTCGGACAGGAGCACATTCTCGGGCTTCACGTCGCAGTGCAGCACACTGTGTTCGTGGGCATGCTGCAGCGCTGCAGAGATGCCGCGTGCGATCTGTAAAGTCTCTTCGAGGGAGAGCTGCTTCTTCCGTGTGAGGTGATCGCGCAGCGATCCCGCCTCGAGATACGGCGTTACATAATAAGGAAAGCCGGCGGCTTCGCCCGAGTCGTAGAGCGGCAGGATGTGGTGATGCTGCAGGCGGGCAATGTACCGGATCTCCTTCAAGAACTGCTGGGTGCCGATCCCGCTCACTGCCTCGGGAGACACCACTTTCATGGCGACCGTCCGGTTGTGCTTTACATCTCGGGCGAGATACACGGTGCCCATCCCACCCTGGCCGAGTTCCTTTTCGATCAGGTACTTATCGGCAATGGCTGCCTGGAAGCTGGCGTCGGCCCCTTCGGCCGGACCCGATTCCACCTCGAACAGATCGTCAAACGGGAGCTTGAACACCTCGAGCATCCGCTCCCGAGTCTTGGGCGACGGAAAGGGATGCCTGCCGTTGACGATCGCTGACCAGTGTCCCTTGGAGAGGCCGAGCTTGATGGCCCAGTGGTTTTGGCTGAGCGTGCTGTGGGCCAACAGATCGATTAGTCGCTGTTGCTTGAGGCGTACCCGCACGAA
>JBDHDY010000801.1:0-2106 GCA_039591275.1 Gemmatimonadota bacterium
CAGGTCAGGGGCCTGAGAATACCGTGAACGACTCAGGTCTGATCGGTGACCTTCACTCAACTGTTCTGAACGATATGTGGCTCAGTACTGGGCCGCAGCCGACCTGGATACAGTATGAGTTCGACAAGGATTATAAGCTACATCAGATGTGGGTATGGAACCATAATAGCCTGCTTGAGCCAGCCTTCGGTTTAGGGGTCAACAATGCTACTATTGAGTATTCGGTCGATGGTGCCAACTGGACTACACTGGGTACTACCCATGAGTTTAACCAGGCTTCCGGTACGCCTGATTATGAAGCCAATACCACTATTGATCTTAGTGTGGTAGCAAAATACGTCAAGCTTACTGCCAACGGCAACTTTAGCGGCGCCCCGCAGTATGGTTTCGGTCTCAGTGAAGTTCGCTTCTTCTACGTACCGGTCCTTGCAAGAGAGCCTGACCCGGCTTCCGGCTCAACAGATATAGACGTGGATGCAGTCCTTAGCTGGCGAGCGGGAAGAGAGGCAGCCTCGCACGATGTGTACCTTAGCAGCGATGCGCAGGCAGTGATAGATGAGACTATCAGTTCTGTTGATAGTATCCCTGCCGGCAGCAGCTACGCCAGCTATAATACTGAGGAGCTTGATTTAGGCCAGATGTATTACTGGAAGATTAATGAGGTTACTGAGGTTAGTGAGGCCGGGATTCCCGCTACATGGCAAGGCGATGTCTGGGACTTTAGCACCCAGGAGTATCTGGTGGTGGATGGCTTTGAGGACTACAACGACTATTCACCCGACGAGATCTACTCGACGTGGCTGGATGGATACGAGACCCCGACCAACGGCTCCCAGGTAGGTCACCTCAATCCTCCTTTTGCCGAGCCAGGGATCGTTCACAGCGGCAGTCAGTCTATGCCGCTTCATTACGACAACAGCACTACTGCCATCTATTCAGAGGCGACTGCGAATATAGCTGATCTGGCGATTGGGGAAGATTGGACCAAGCATGGCATTAAGACCTTATCGCTATGGTTCCGTGGCGATACGAACAACTCTGCAGATTCGATGTATGTGAAAATCGACAACACAAAGGTTGTATACGGTGGTGAAGCCGATGACATAACGCAAACAGTGTGGCAGCCGTGGAATATTGAGCTGGCAGACCATGGCGTAAACCTTATCAATGTTAAGCAGATAATTATTGGCCTTGAGCGTAGCGGGCCGGTTGGTGGTAAAGGAGTGGTTTACTTTGACGATATTCGGCTGTATCCATATAGCCGTGAGTTGCTCACGCCGGTAGAGCCCAGCCAGGCCGATTTGGTAGGGCACTGGACGTTCGATGAGGGATCGGGAACGATTGCCTCCGACCAGAGCGGCCAGAGCAATGATGGGACTTTCCAGGGTAGCCCAAGGCACGTGCCCGGCAAGATCAACGGTGCATCCAGGGTAGCCCAAGGCACGTGCCCGGCAAGATCAACGGTGCACTGCAGTTTGATGGCGACGACGATCAGATTACGCTGACAGATGTATTGCCTATAGGTTCCTCTTCTAACACGGTCGCCGTGTGGGTCAAGATTCCCTTGGAAACCACAGCCGGCCTGGCTGCCAACGAACGGGTGGGGCTTGTTCTGGGCAACTATCCCGACACCCCAAACTCCAATTGGGAGCTTCACGGGGCGGGTCAAACGCGCCTGTATTGGAACGGAGGCGAGTTCAATTCGTATGGAACGACCGATCTGAGAGACGACATTTGGCACCATGTCGCCTGGGTCCGGGACAAGACTGCCAATGCCTGCTACACGTATATCAATGGCCGGTTGGAGGCTACCCATCCGGATGCGGGGGCAGACATCACATTCGTGACCACCCACTGTATCGGCGGCGATAACCGGCCGGACCCACTCAACTTCCACGGTCTGATGGACGATTTTCAGATCTACAGCCGGGCGCTGTCACACGTCGAGATTGCGTGGCTGGCCGGCCGGACTAAACCATTTGACAAGCCGTTCTGAGGTGCATAAAGATGGGTTAGGATTATGCCGAGATAGCTGATTTGTGGTTGGATGGGCAACTGTGCGATAGGCTATTGCATCGAATCGGGGCCTATACCGAAACTTTGGTA
>JBDHDY010000802.1:0-2567 GCA_039591275.1 Gemmatimonadota bacterium
GTCGCGACACCGCCTGCGAGACCGGCTCAGCGAGCGGAGAACCATCCATGCGCGTCCGGTGACCGCAGCATCGTCGGATGACGTATTCCTGGAGCGACTGCGGGATGCGATCGAAGCGGAACTGAGCAATCCGGAACTTACGATGGAACGGCTGGCACAGATGGTAGGACAGAGCCGATCGAACTTGTATCGACGGGTGCGGGACACACTACAGCAGTCTCCCGCTGATGTGATCCGGACGATGCGACTCGAGCGAGCAGCTCAGCTGCTGGAACAGCAAGCCGGAACCGTGAGCGAGATCGCGTACGGTGTAGGATTCCAAAGCGTGTCACACTTCTGTCGCTGCTTCCGGCAGGCCTACGACGTCACGCCGTCACAACACCGCCAGGGCGCCCCCCGGTGAGCGCAATTGATGCCCCCGGCATCGCTGCGGATTCTGCCTGTTGATATCTCTTCTCACAATGCTGGTTCACCCGGCGAGCTTTCTGCTGCTTGTCCTCCCTGGCGATGGGGCCATGGCGTTGCAAGAGTGCCGGCAGTTCCGCCAGTGTTACGATCTCGCCGCAGAGGCAGGAGAGAGGGGCGACGTCGAGTTGGCGACGCGGTATTACTCGATCGCGTGCGCAACGCCGGTGGAGCGGGTCTACGGCGCTCTCCAGATTGCGGCCTGCGAGCGCATCATCGATCTGAGCGGTACGAGCGATGACTACACTACGGCCGAAGCGTACTTTGGCCGTCGCTGCGAAGGTGGGTCCGACCAAGCGTGCTTCTTCTTGGGGAAGATCGCAGAGGAACGCGACAGTCTCGCTGCGGCACTTGCCATAATGAGACCCCTCTGTGACGAACGGTTCGAGTTGCCGGCAGTCCACGGGTATGAAGCGTGTACTCACGTGCGTAGGCTTGAAAGAACAACCGAGGTGCGACAACCCGACATCGAGCGGACCGGCCCAATCCAGGTCGCCGCCTTCTTTGCGATCTTTGTGATGAGCGCGATGTCCGGTGCCGTTTTTCTTCGGTTTGTGGTTAGCAAGCAGAACGGCCTTGCAGCGGCGTCTGTGGTGTTGTCGGTACTAGCGGTGGCCAGCTACGGGTATTATGAGACAGGCATCCCATCACACTACGCCATTCGCGTCGACCTGCTGCTGATCTTCCCAGCGCTAATCGTCAACCTGTTTCTCATCGGCGCTGCCGTGATCGGCGCCGCTCTCATGCGTCGCAAGGCCTCACGAACCACTTCTCCCTGACTAGACCTTCGTACCCCCACCTCCCCGGCCTTCCCCCATCGACATCGACATCAACCGTAGCACCGCGGGCACGACCGCAGCGAAGGATGTGAGGAACGCCAGACTAGCGGTGAGCTGGTCCCGTTGGGTGAAGAAGAAGAACACCGCAACAACGATGGCGGTAATGATGAGAGGCGCGCCTGTTCGTCCCGCCATCCGGCGATCGTAGTGGGACTCTCGGCCCGAAGGATGAACTGTCTAAAGCTTTCGTTCTTGAGTCGGAATGACGGATCCTTCACGATCAATCCCCGCCGTCGAAGTCGGCGCACGACATTCCAGGTCTTGGGATTAACGAAGCCGCGTTGCGCTAGGCTCAAGAGCAGCAACCGTTCCTGAACTGAGCAGGTATTCCACAGCTCACTGTAGTACGCCTCTGCTTGCTCGCCCAGCAGGCTGACCAGGTTGGGCGTGAGCTTGGCAAAACGGCTGTGGTGGCGAATGTCCTCAGCGTACCGCATCAGGTTGGAATCCTCGGCACACTCCACGTCGAGCAGCGTGCCCAGGACTTCCTCCCGGCTGCTCGCGAGCCCGCCAAAAGAGGGGCGCCACCCACCGCTAAGGGCCCGCTGCTGACTAGCTCGGCTGTGACGGACCGCTGACTGAGTGGTGGGGAGAAAGCGACCGTGTTTGAACTTGACGAGCACAGTGGCCCAGTCTTTGGCAGTGGGTGCGGATTCCGTACTAGCCTCGGGGCGAACTACGGGGAGCACCTCGCTGATGTAGTGAAGAATATCGATCCCACTGATCAAGACCACCCGCTTGCGCTGCACGAAGATCAAATCCTTCAGCAATCTGAACCGGAACAGCGCGCGTTCCGGGTCATCGAGCTTGTAGTCGAAATGATCGAGCACCACAACTGACTCTACCGGAGACAAGTCTTGCTCGGTCAGCTCTCGCGTGAGGTCCAAGTAGTGTGTCTCGGAGTGGTCGCGCAACCATTCGACGGTGTCCTTTGGTGGGCTGAGCAGCAGGCGATTCTCTTTGACGTTGAAGTCGATACGCTCCTGATGATCGAGCGTTATCTCGCTCTCGAGGTCGAGTCCGAACACGAGTCGCGCGATACTGAGCGATAGACTGTAGGTCGCTATGAGGACTAATGCCGCCGCACCAAGAGCTACGAGCAGGGCATAACCGTCGAGGTCGGCGAGGGACCAGCGCGGGACGATCGATGCAATCTGAATGAGCGAATCGGTATTGGGGATATCGTGGCTGAACAAGAGGTAACGATCGTCAGTGGGCAGACTCCATTGCCACCGGTTGTCCTCGAACTGATCGATGGTGATC
>JBDHDY010000803.1:0-2204 GCA_039591275.1 Gemmatimonadota bacterium
TTCGTGCTGCGGGGTTGGATCAACAACTCGACACTGACCAGAGGTCTGGAAGACGAGATTCAGGGAGCTGGAAGCCGGTAGCTGGAAGCTGGCGGCCGGAAGCGGGGAGCGGGGGAGGGTCTGGAACAGTGCTTGCACAAATCGGCTGAAAGTTGCATTAGTCCGCCAGGACTCCTGCCTGTGGGGGTTACCCCCCGAAACCTGAACCAGGAGAGAGCGCTTCCATATGACTCTGCCATTGGAAATCGTTGCTCGCCACGTTGATCTCCCACAGACCGCAGAAACCACCATCCACGAAAGGACAGCCAAACTCGAGACATTTCATCCAAGGATCACGAGTTGCCGCGTCGCAGTTGATGTCCCCCACCGCCACCACCGCCACGGCCCTGCCCATACTGTCCGAATTGACCTGGCAGTCCCGGGCGGCAGGGTGGTCGTGAAGCCCAAACCCAGGCAAACCATTCTGTCGGCAATCCAAGACGCCTTCGATGCGGCGGAGCGAAAACTCAAGGACTTCGCTCACCGCCAGCGCGGCGCCTAAGCGCCGCCTGGGTGGGTCGGGGAGACGCACGGAAGTAGCAGCACGAGCAGAGGGTTGGGCACTGCCTCCAGGCCGCAGGTGGAGGCTCCTGCGGCCGGCCCGCCCCTCGTTGTTGACGGGCCCTGCAGGCACGCCAGATGAGTGGCTTTCCCTCCGGCCCGCTCCTGCACCCGGTCTATCAGTTGGCAACGCACGCCGGCACGGCCGACCCCGGTTGTCAGTTGGCCCAGAAGGACGACCAGTAACCCCTTGATTAACAAGTAGATACGACCAGCCCGCGCCTCTCCCGACGGTTTGGCGATCCCAGAACCTGTGATATAGATCATCGCCCGGTATCGACAGACCTGGCAGCGTAGAGCCGTTTCGCAACAGCCCGGGCGGTCGCCATTGGGGAGCTCCCCATGGTTGAGTCGATGCAAAACCTGGTCCCGGCCCAGTGGAGTGGGACAGTACAGCTACTAGCCACTCCGGTCGCCTGGATCCCCGCCTGGCAGTCGGCGATGATCAATTTCGCGTGGTTCGGCACCAGTGGTTTGGAGGTGCTGTTCAAGCGAGTGCTGCTGATGTTGCCGATGCTATTGCTGGTGGCTGCCATGTGGTGCACGATGGTCTCGCTCTACACCCTGCCGTTTCGATCAGGGCGGGGCGGCTTCGTGACCGCACTACTAACGTCCTGGTGGGACGCCGGAAGAACGATCTGGTTCTTCTGGGCCGGCTTAGTCCGTGTGTCCGTCGTCTTGGCGGGTTGGCTGTGGGGATTGCTGCGCCTTGGAATTCGCATGGTGGGAGCCGGCATCAAGGGGACGTTCCAGTCCCCACTCATGTTCCTAGACTGGACCTCCCGTAACTATTTCAAGCCCGGAGTACCCTGGGTGGCTTTTCTCGGGTTGATCATCTGGTCGGCGGTCGAGGCGTTGGTGTTCACGTACACCTTGCGGCCTACCATGACCGAGGTTCTGGCGGGCATCACCGGATTCGAACCCGACCCGAGGCTCATGACACCCGTCCTCTGGATCTTCCTCTTCTTCCTGGTCCTGGGAAGCTTCGCGTGTGTCCACGCGCTTGCCGATGCGATCCGGCAGAAGAGATCTGGCGAAGTCATCCAAATGGTCACGGTCGAGCTGTTCGTCATGTTCTTTGAGGTTCTCTTCCTCTACCGGGAGATGATCGACGCCCTGACGCCGTGGATCGCTCAGCAGTCGAACGAGGAGCTACTCCTGGGATTGTGGTCCACCCTTGGCCTTGCCGCATTTGGCTGGGTGGGTGTACGGGGCATGACGTGGTTCCTGTTTGGGCGCTATGGCACGCCGGCGCTGCTGGCGGTGCTCGCGCGTGACACTATCAAGCGAGAGGCTGGCGTCCCGACGCCGGCGCCTTCCGTGGCACGGCCGGAAATCTGGCACGGACCAATCACCGCGTTGAAGCAGGAAACCGAGTGGTTCAAGAAGGAAGCCAGATACGTTTTCGAGCTGATGTCGCTGCCGGTGCTGCAGCTCTTTGCGGCTGGTGTGAACTTCGCCGTGGTCGCGGTGACTTCGCAGCCGATGTTCAGTCTGCCGTTCGCCAGTTTGGACCGGGTCATGGCCGCAACACCGGGCTTCCCCAATCGGAAGGCCACGAAGGTGTCTGCTAGCCGCGGCCAGCAGCGGGCAGCCCAATTGCA
>JBDHDY010000804.1:0-2080 GCA_039591275.1 Gemmatimonadota bacterium
CCCCGACGGCGTGTCGAAGTGCAAGCTCTGGATCGACTGCGATACCGTGTTCGTGCTCAGATCGAGCACGTGCACCGTCGCGCGTCCTCCGTCCGCCACGTAGGCCCAGCGACCATCCCGCGTCACCACCATCCCATGTGGAGCATATCCCACAGGTATTTGTGCGTCTACCGACATAGTCTGGAGATCGATCGACACCACCGACCCATCTTCCACCTGATCACGAGAGCGTCTCCCCGTCACGGTCACGTAGAGGTGCTCACCATCAGGTGCAAGTGTCAGTTTAGTCGGCTGGTTCCCCACAAGAACTTCCTGAAGCACGGCTCTTGTTTGCTTGTCCAGCACGGCGACCGTGCGCCTTGATCGGTTGACGACAAACACCAACTGTCCGCCATTGGCACTGGCCAGTGCCGCCCGAAGTTCCAGATTCGCGTCGGCATATTGGCCCGCTGCTGTCACGGTTTGACCGACTTTTCCGTCCTGGGCCTCGCCCGGTTGGGGAGTGCTGACCAACAAGCCGGCCGACAGTGCGAGTTTCACACATGTTGAAGACACCGATGGCTTGCGCCGTCGCATATGGAGTTGTATCACGACCTACTCCTTTGGGCACACAGGTAAGCATGAATTTGTGTTATCTCCGCCGCGTGCGCCGTGAGCGCTCTCACCCAAAAAACGGTCATCAGTCGTGTGCAAGAAGTTGCACCTCTTGCCAACAACATGTGGCTATTCTCGCCCAGCCGGGTGACATTCCTCGATCATTTGCCGTGATAAAAAAACCGCGGCCCTTACGGACCGCGGCATGGTGGTAGTTAGATGGAAAAGCGTAACACCAAGGGAAGGTGCTGGAGCCCGTTGCTACACTGGAGGCGAGGTAGTTTGTAGCCAATCGACCACAGCACCCTCCCCTGATTCGATCGCATATGATATTGTGAGCGCCGGTGACTGAGCGTGGCACGTCGCTGAACTGCTGTCGCTGCACGCGCAATATGACAACAAGTGATAGTGCGCGCCGTGAGCGGACTCACCTCAATGCAACGACGTTCACGGTGCAAGAAGCTGCAGAATAGTGATCACGTTGAGGTGGGAGATGAGTACTGAACGTGGTACGCGTGTATTTGCTTAACGTTCACATGCACACGTGCTATCGTATCTGTTCAACGAAGGTACAATCAGGCGCTCGCCGATGTGAGTGCGTGTAACAAGTCGCAGGAACTCGGTCTGCGCTAGCGACTGGGAAGACTGCTAGCCCGTGTGCTGTGCACGCTAACGTCACGAGCGCTCTGCCTGAGCCTTTGCACGGCGTACGCAGAGATTGCGCGACAATAGGAATGGGCATCCCCGACCTGATGCCCGTGACCCATGTCACGTTACCTGTGTGCCACGTCCCACACCGTCATGTCAGGAGCCCTGGCCCTCGAAAAAGGCTGTCATGGCCACCGCCACCGCTGTGATGCACCGTTCCCCCAGCCGCGCCGACATCCCTCGCGCATCGCCCAGAATACCGCTCGGTGTCACCGTCTGAAAGCCCTCGCGGATGATGCGGCTTACCACATCCTCGGTAAGCTCCGGTAGGTAACCCTCCTGCGCCAAGTCCTGCTTTACGAGATCGGGATGAAGACTCAACATGATCGAGCTCTCAGCGATGTCTGCATGCCCACCAACCCGCTCAGCGAGACTCGCCTCGTCACCCACGACGCGCCGCCAGACTTCCAAGAGTCCGATGAGATCGGTGTACGCAACGACCATGCACTCGGTCGGCACCGACTCGTTCAGCCTGTCTAACATCTCGGCAAGCACACGGAAGTTGCCGCCGTGGGAAGGGAGCAGGCAGATCTTGCGAAAGCCGTGACGGGACAGGCTCACACAATAGTCACGGCACATGGCTTCCAGCGTCTCAGGCTGTAGGGAGACTGTGCCGGCAAACGCCATGTGGTGCTCTGAGCAACCGACGCGGATGGTCGGCGCCACGAGAGCGTTCCCCAAGCGTCGGGCGACTTCTATGCCCAGCCTGGTGCCGTGTTCGGCATCCACGAACAGCGGCAGGTGCGGCCCGTGCTGTTCCACTGCCCCGCACGGAACG
>JBDHDY010000805.1:0-2911 GCA_039591275.1 Gemmatimonadota bacterium
TACGCTCCCGGCGATTGCGGGGCTCGTGGGTGCTACGCTGCGAATCCCGAACTCCTTTATGATCGCCATCTCCGGGGGCCGGAACGTGATCGCCGTGACGACGGCACTGCTCATCTTACCGGCCGCGGGCGTCGGGATCGCGCTTCAGAATCCGCAGACGAGCTATACGATGTTCGCCGCTCTGGCCGCGTTGAGCGGAATCGGTGGTGGAGCGTTCGCATCGTCGATGTCCAATATCAGCTTCTTCTTCCCGAAGCGGATGCAGGGGCTTTCCCTTGGTCTCAACGCCGGATTGGGTAACCTGGGCGTCAGCGTCATGCAGGTGCTGCTCCCCTGGGTGATGACGTTCGCAATGTTCGGCGCGCTGAGCGGTGAGGGGAGAAGGCTGCCGGAACAGTTGGGAGGATCTCTGGTCTGGATTCAGAACAGCGGACTCGTTTGGGTGCCAGCCCTCGCGCTGTTCTGCATCCTGGCATTCACCCTCATGAACAACTTGCCGATGCACCGCGTCGGCACCACACCCACGGCTATCGGCAAGATGTTGTGGCTCGAGGTGATGGGTCTCGTTGGGGCCGCTGTGGGGATTGGGCTATTGCTCGGTCCGACGTTTGGGCTGCCCGATTTGGTAAAGGTGTTCACGGTTCTGGCGATCACTATCTGCGTGACGTTGCTGGTGATGCGATACGTGACACCGGCACGGGTGCGGGAGAACCTGTCCGGCCAGTTCGTGATCTTCCGGAAGAAGCACAACTGGGTCATGACCTGGCTCTACACGATGACATTCGGATCGTTCATCGGTTACTCTGCAGCCTTTCCCAAGTTGATTCAGGATGTATTTGGCTCGTTGCCAGACGGATCACTGAACCCCAATGCGCCGAACCCACTACAGTACGCGTGGTTGGGACCCCTCGTCGGCTCCCTCATACGGCCGGTCGGCGGGTGGCTTTCGGACAAGCTCGGTGGAGCCCGCGTAACGCACTGGGACACAATCGTCATGATTGGATCGGCCCTCGGTGTGGCCTTCTTCGTCAAGGTCGCCGGGGCCGCGAGCAGCCCTGAGATCTACTGGTGGCCCTTTTTCTGGCTGTTCATGCTGTTGTTCGTCACCACCGGCATCGGTAACGGGTCCACCTTCCGGATGATACCCATCATCTTCAAGCCGGCGCAGGCGGGACCGGTGTTGGGCTGGACCTCAGCAGTGGCGGCGTACGGCGCGTTCCTGATTCCGAGGATCTTCGGCGGACAGATCGAGGTCGGGACACCCGAACGCGCACTATACGGATTCGCTGGCTACTACGTGAGCTGCTTGATCGTGAACTGGTGGTTCTACGCTCGCAAGGGAGCCGAGGTCCCCTGTTGACGCCTTGCGTTGATGCATCTCAGCGCGGACTCGACCCCGGAGGAACAACGATGCTCCGCATTCCGAGCTCCGTGCGACAGGGTTTGGTGGCAGGATTGATTGGGGGCGGTTCGGTCGCTTTGTGGTTTCTCATCGTCGATACCGTGGCTGGGAGACCGCTCTTCACACCCGCCGTACTCGGATCGGCGGTGTTTTTCGGACTCCGCGATCCGGCGGCGTTGACGATGAGCTCAAACGCTGTGATTGCATATACCGTCCTTCACGTCTTGGCCTTCCTCGCGGTCGGTGTCATCATTTCTGCGGTCCTGACGGAGATAAAGAAAACACCTCACGTTCTGTGGTTGCTCGTCGAGTTCTTCGTCGTGTTCGAGTTCGGATTTTACGCAGCGGTAGCGCTGTTTTTTGCCCCCCTTCTGGAGGGACTGGCGTGGATCAACGTGGCGGTCGGCAATCTGATAGCCGCTGGCGCGCTGGGTTACTATTTTTGGCGGGTGCATCCGGTGTTTCGCTTGCCTCGGGACAACCGGTGAAGAACAGCGAAGCCAACCTCCGGCTGGACATCGACGGAGATCCTCAGAGAGTGCCGGTCTCCACCCGGCCAGGCACTTTGCCGCGGCGACCCGAGCACCTCGAAAGGGCGGCTTAAAGAAGACCTCATGCCAATTTCATGAGCGCTTGATTGCTGGCCGAGCGTGCGATCCCCAAGACACATGAACTTCAACCGGATCCTGTTTCCAGTCGATTTCTCGGCTCACTCTGAGGCCTGCCTCGAGATGAGTTGGCGAATGCTCGCAGGAGACTATACAGGAGAGATCCACTTCCTTTACATCCTCCATAGCCCGACGGACTTCAGCACTTGGGAGGGAGATCCCAAAGCCGAAGTGGAAGGGCGCTTGAAAGAATTCGTCGACGACCTCGGTCCCCCAGGCCAGCCGGTTGTGACACTGGCGGTCAGCACGGGGCATCCGAGCACCGAGATCTGTAAATATGCGACCGCTAACGATTGCGATCTCATCGTGATGGCGACGCACGGTCGCACGGGGTTGGCTCACATGATCCTCGGATCCACAGCAGAGCAGGTTGTACGGCACGCGCCGTGTCCGGTAATGACGGTGCGGGTTCAACCCCAAGGGAATGCTGACGGCCCCGTGGAGGCTTTGTGATGCGAGCCGGGCCTACTGCTCCCTGTGGTGTACGCGTCCGGCGCTAGGTGGGGCTCTGGATAACCACGGTCTTGCAGACCAGCCGTCGCGGGATGGACCGGAAGTCCGAACCGCTCCGAGTAGTCCGGTTGCCCTCAGCGTCTGACCTCGGCCGCCGCTTGGATCCGCTGGAGACGCTGCGGGCCGAGTGACGAGTGGCCGGCGGGGAAGAGCAGCTCGTCGCCCTAGCGTCCCCGGCGCCTCGCTGATCCATTCCAGGCGCTGATGGCCGCCGACCTTTAACGAGTCCTCCGGCGAAGCCATCCGAAATCCGAATGATCGACCTTCTTGCTTTGACTTTCCTTGGCCTCTTCGGCTATCTCGGCTGGCGGCGCGGCACCATCCTCAC
>JBDHDY010000806.1:0-2005 GCA_039591275.1 Gemmatimonadota bacterium
AGGGATACTGAACGACATCGTACCCCCTGGGCGGGGGACGACGGTATTGAGCCCAGGCGTGATCGAGGAGGAGGACGGGGAAGGCGGGTAGGGTCTTGGGCAGATTGGGGTTACGGTGGTGGAGGATCTGCCAGGGGGTTTGGTTCTCTTTGTAGGAGTTGGTGCGGGCGAAGTTGAACCAGAGGTTGTAGGTGAAGGCCTTGTGGAGGAAGTCGGCGAGGCCGTTGAAGGTTTCGACTTCGTAGAGCTCGTCCTCGATCAGGCGATGGGCGGTCTCGACATCGGCCTGGTAGGTGTGAGCGCCAGGCGGGATGGTGTGGTGGGTGGCGCCGGCCTGGTGGACGGCCCGGGTGAAGGCACTGTCGTGTTTGGCGTTCCAGGCACCGATGAATTCGGCGCCGTTGTCGGTCTGGATGCGGCATTCGGTGAGCTCGACGCCACAGTGGGTGAGGTGCTCGGTGAGCTGCTCGACCCAGAAGGTCGAGTAGGCGAGCGAGCGCTCGTAGGCGTAGGCGAGGAACTGGGTGCCGCTGACGACCTCGCGGGCCGTGTACTGGATGGTGGGCAAGCGGTGGCGCTGGATCTGGGGCCACAGCTCGGGAATGTCGTCGAGATCCTTGGTGTCCATACCGATCTGCTCGAAGAGTCCCCAGCGCTTCTTGACCTCGCGTAAGTTCTGCTTCGTGCGGTGCTTGCGGCGCTTTCTCCGCAGCAACCCAGCGTCTCTCCAGATCCTGCGGATGGCCTTCTCGCTGATCGACAGATCGAATTGGTCCTTGATGCGCTGAGCGCCCCAGGAGGGTAGCCGGCGCTTCAACTCGAGGGCGCGTCGGCGTTGGGATTCGGGGATGGAGCAGGCTGGGCTCTTGGGCGCGCGGGAGCGATCGCTGAGCTCCGGATAGCCACCGTCTTCGTAGCGCCGCAGCCACTTACGCACGGTCTTACGGCGGACCGAGAAAGCCCGAGCGGTGGGCAGAATGCCATGCTCCTGGGCGAAGCGCACCATTCGGAGCCTCAGAAAGCGGGGATCTCTACTCTCGCGCATCAGGTCGTAGTATGGGATCGGGTGGCTGGTCACGGGCCTCCTGTCGTTGGTTGTGGAATTCCAAGACAGTATGGCCCGCCAGCCACTCCTCGTTTCTGCCACGGCGCGAGAGGACTGTGGACCCTGTGGAAAGCGCCCCGCCCACCCGCACCGCCCTTCCCACAGCGCCCCCAGCCCCGACGACGACCAAGTCATTCATCTCTTCAGGATCCTTCGCAGCTCCCCCACCCGACCCCGCAGCACCCAGACCTTCGCCAGATGGGTACGATGTAGGTTCCGGGTTCCAGTTACTGCGAAAGGGACCCGAGGACAGTTTCGGGTCTCTTTTTTTTGTGCCCCTTGAGATGCAAGCTGCCGAAAGCACGTTGGTCTGAGCCAACATCCGTATCTCGGCAGAAGCAACGCGGGATGCACCCGCAAGTAACCGGAGGTCGACGCACCAGTGGATCGGGAGCTTCGACCCCAGTAAGTTGGAGGGAGTACCAATGAGCACCACAGGAACGGTGAAGTGGTTCAACGACACCAAAGGCTATGGCTTCATCACGCTCGACGACGGGTCGAAGGACTGCTTCGTCCACCACAGCGCGATCCAGGGCAACGGTTTCAAATCGCTCAACGAAGGCGATCGCGTGCAGTTCGATGTCGTGCAGGGTCAGAAGGGCCCGGCGGCCGAGAACGTGACCAAGATCGACGGCTAGGCCGCACGACTACCGCAGTTCTCAGTCGGGGTCACTCCGATTCGTCGGAGTGACCCCTTTCTCATTCGGCCTACAGTCAGCGACCACCCCGGCGGAATCGCGCGCTCCCGACACCGGGGGACGTTTGCCGACTAGCTCCCTATCCCGCCGGGCCTCACGGTGGCAAAGTGCCGGAGCAGTCGCTCGGGCGTTCCCAGATCGTCCCAGCCACAGTCCTGAACAGGCAACACCCACACATTCTCCAGGTTGGCCTGAACAACAT
>JBDHDY010000807.1:0-2239 GCA_039591275.1 Gemmatimonadota bacterium
TCCCTGCCTCTCTGGAACCTGACCAGGCCTGCATTGTGGCCTCAAGAGAGTCAGCGCAGCCAACGGCGCCACGCTCTTCAACCGGCGTTCAAAGGGTAGCTCTCTCGCCCAACAGTACTCCAGATAAGCCCTGCCACGCCTCGTCAGAATAGCCGGGGTGGGAATCGAACCCACCACGCACGGGCTTATGAAACCCGTCAGCCCAGCAGAGCTTGTCCCGGCCAGCAGCAACCCGCGGCTCCGCCCAGGTCACCTGCAAACGCCGGACTGAGGAGGTGAAGGAATCTCACCCTTCACCTCTCCTTGCCAGCGGGGGCACCCTTTTTCCTACGTCAACTCTCCGGTTCGTCGCTCTTGGTCAAGCGCCGCAGCTGGCCGGCGATATCGCCGTCGCCCAGGACGAACGACACCTTGGCCCCGGCCAGGATCTCCTGCATCAGCTCCAGTTCCTTCATTCGAGCCAGGACAGGATTATCCGCCAGCAACTTGGCCGTGTTGGCCTGGCTGCGTGCGGCTGCAGTTTCTTCACACCGCTTGATCAGGTTAGCCTGAGCGGCCTTCTCAGCCTCGATCACTTGGTTCAGAATGGACTGCATCTCACTGGGCAGGATGATGTCCTTCAAGGCAACGCCCTTCACGACAACACCGAACTCGGCGGCTCGCGACGCCAGCGCGTTCTTTACCTCGCCGCCGACCGATTCCTTGTCAGCCAGCAGGGCGTCCTCATGCTCGGACACGGCAACTCCGACCGACCACTTCGAGCCGCCGGGATGGGACACGATGGTCTTCATCTTCTCGTGCTCGAATTGCAGAGCGCTGGTATCGAAGACCTCGACGTGAATCCTGTAGGGCTCATTCCGGAAGGCGTGCCGGCCAGGGCCAACGATGTAGGCCAACCGACCGTCCTTCCAGATCAGAGCGCGCTCGTGGTCGGCCAGGTCGCCGATTGACCTGACCCCCGAGAGCGGATCCAGGCCCCATGTTAGGATCAGTGTGGCTATGGATCTGAAAAGGAGGTCAGACGATGGCGAAGAGACGGCACACAGTGGAGCAGATCATTGATGGCGAAGAGACGGCACACAGTGGAGCAGATCATTGGCAAGCTGCGTGAGGCGGAGGTGGCCCTGGCCAAGGGCCAACCGGTGGCCAAGGTAGCCCGTAGGCTGGGGATCACCGAGCAGACCTACTACCGTTGGCGGAAGGAGTACGGAGGTCTGCGGACCGAGCAGGCCAAGCGGTTCAAGGAGCTTGAGAAGGAGAACGCCCGGCTCAAGCGGGTGGTGGCGGATCTGACGCTGGACAAGGCCATCCTGAAAGAGGCGGCCTACCCAAACTGCTGAGCCCGCCGAGGAGACGCCAAGCGGTCAACGATGTTCGTGAGAAGCTGGGCGTCTCGGAGCGGCGGGCATGCCAGGTGTTGGGGCAACCTCGGTCGACACAGCGGCGTCAGCCGTACGTGCCGGATGACGAACCTCGGCTGATCGCCCAGATGATCGAGCTTGCTAGCAAGTACGGGCGTTATGGTTACCGTCGGATTACGGCGTTGCTGCGACAGGAAGGCTGGCGGGTCAACCACAAGAGGATCGAACGCCTCTGGCGACGGGAGTGGCTCAAAGTGCCCTCCAAACAGCCGAAACGCGGGCGGTTGTGGCTCAACGACGGATCGTGTATTCGACTTAGACCAGCGTACAAGGACCATGTCTGGGCTTATGATTTCATCCACACCCGTACGCACGACGGGCGTCCGTTGCGGATGCTGGTGATGGTGGACGAGTACAGCCGCGAGTGCCTGGCCATCGACGTGGCCCGACGCCTCACCTCGGAGGACGTGCTCGAGCGTCTGGCTTGGTCGTTCGCGACTCGCGGTGTTCCGCAACACCTTCGGTCGGACAACGGCTCAGAGTTCACCGCTCAGGCTGTGCGGGAGTGGTTGGGCAGGATGGGCGTCAGCACGCTGTACATCGAACCGGGCAGTCCCTGGGAGAACGGCTACGTAGAGTCATTCAACGGCAAGCTGCGTGATGAGCTGCTGGACCGGGAGATCTTCTATACGCTGCTGGAGGCCAAGGTTCTGATCGAGCGTTGGCGTCAGCACTACAACCGGGTTCGCCCACACAGTGCCCTGGGCTACCGGGCACCGGCCCCGGAGGCGTTTGCCGTGCAGGCCGTGGTACCAGGGCTAAACCGCGGGGGCTCTGCCCCCGCACCCCCGGCTTCAAAACCCCTCCGGAAAGCACCG
>JBDHDY010000808.1:0-2214 GCA_039591275.1 Gemmatimonadota bacterium
CATCCTTACGTTCGGCCTCCTGTCACCGGACAAAGGTATCGAGACGATGATCGATGCCATGCCCCGTATTATCAAAGCCTGCCCGAACGCAGTTTATGTCGTGCTTGGTGCCACCCACCCAAACCTCCTGCGCGATCAAGGCGAGACCTATCGCGATAACCTGATTGCGCGCACACGCGAACTTGGTCTTGAGGATCATGTTATCTTTTTCAACCGGTTCGTGGAGCAGAACGAATTGCTCGAGTTCATTGCGATGTCGGATGTTTATGTGACGCCGTACCTCAATGAGGCGCAGATGACATCCGGCACTCTCGCCTACAGCTTTGGGCTCGGAAAAGCCATCGTATCGACGCCTTACTGGCACGCCCAGGAACTCCTCGATGACGGGCATGGGGTTCTTGTCCCGTTCCGCGATCCGGCGGCAATGAGCCGTGAAATCATAGGACTGCTGACCGACGACGCGCGCCGTAATTCCATGCGCCAACGCGCCTACTTGGCGAGCCGATCGATGACCTGGGAGCAAACAGCCAAACGCTACATTGCAACCTTTGACAAGGTGCGCGGCGCGCGCGGCCTCGACAAGTCACGTCCAGTCATGCCGTTCAAGCCTTTGCGCAAAGGCCAAGCATTACCAGAAGTACGGGTCGACCACTTTCTCTCGCTCTGCGACGGCACTGGGATGCTGCAACATGCGCTCTATTCGGCGCCAAACCCAGATCATGGATACTGCATCGACGACAACGCTCGCGCGCTCCTTTTCTCAAATATGCTTCACAGAAACAGGGAAACACACCTGCCCGATCAGGTGACTGCGCGCTTCACGGCGTTCATCCAACGGGCGTGGAATCCGGAAAGCGGCAGGTTTCGGAATTTCATGAGCTACGATCGCCGATGGCTGGAAGAATCAGGCTCCGAAGATAGCCACGGCAGGACCCTTTGGGCGTTGGGCGAATGCACGCGCACAGACATCGATCTATCTCGTCGCAGATGGGCCGCTTCGCTATTCAAGACCGCCCTTCCCGCCGTCGAAGAATTCACATCCCCACGAGCCTGGGCCTTCTCGCTTTTGGGCCTCGATGCCTACTGCGCAGTGGTCAGGGATGACCTCGCCGCCGCCCGTGTCCGTCGTTTGCTCGCAGACAAGTTGATCGCTGCGTTCGAAAGGGTGAAGACCAAAGATTGGGTTTGGTTCGAAGAGGTGCTCGCATATGACAACGCCCGCCTTTCGCAGGCGCTAGATGACCAACACGTCCGCTTACGTTAATGCCGGGCTACGATCACTGCGTTGGCTCATGGAGCTTCAGACAGCGCCGGCTGGAAACTTTAGACCTGTTGGCAACGAAAGCTTCGGCCGAATACGGCAAAAACCCAAAGCGTTTGATCAGCAGCCATTGGAAGCATCGGCGACGATATCTGCCTGCCTCGCAGCATCAAGGGCAAAGTGAAACCTGGACAGCAGGTGCATTTCGGGCGTTTGGTTGGTTTCTGGGCGAAAATGACGTCCAAACGGCACTGATAGACCTCAGGACAGGTGCCTGTTGCGACGGGCTCCATATTGATCGCCGTAATGAAAACAAGGGTGCCGAATCGACGCTATCCTATCTGTTAGGGCTTGCGGAGCTTCGGAAGTTTGCACGACCTGCCGCTAAGAAAAACAATGACCTTGAGGCGCGATTGATCCGCAGCGCCTCTCGGTCCGGGTTCTATCAGCCCGCCCAAATGCCAAACGTCCGTCAAACGTCCGTCAAAGATCCGGCTGTTCCACCCGTGAAGTCGTTAAGCGCACAGCGTGATGTTACTGTCGGTTCACAACATGCCTCCGCAAAATCGCGGGTCTGATTGCTCAACAATGAATTAAGACTGCCCAGGAGGAGCCTGGGCCAGCATCTCACTTATATCACGTTGCGCCTCAACTCCACTTTCGTGGCAATGCGCTCTCGCACGCTCTAGCAATTGCCCGTAACGTCAACGAATTCCCTCGGTGCGACTGGACAGCACTCTCCCAGTTCATGGAGATTGCCGCAGATGCAGTGGCGGTAGAGGTAACCTATGATCTCCTCGACATCTCCGGTAGCTACGCAGACGGTGGTATCGGCTGCCCCATAGTAGAGCCGGACGGTACGACGATTCTCCTCCAGGATCCAACCACAAGGGAACACCACGTCCGGCACCTCTCCGCTACGCTCGTACTCGACCTCCGGCCCAAACACCCAC
>JBDHDY010000809.1:0-2293 GCA_039591275.1 Gemmatimonadota bacterium
AGAGGAGCTTCGTCGCAAGATCGCCGAGCGCCCTGACATCGCCAAGCGGGTTCTCAAGCCCTCGGACGACGAAGACTTCACCGTCCCACAGGCGACCTAAGTCGTTTCGGTTGATCGTGGCGCCGTCAACCGAAAGGGAGGGTGTGTCCAATGACGAAGCTCGCCGATACCGACTCTGATCCTGTCAATGACTCCGGCACCGGCAGAGACGGCACCCGTGTAGACGAGACGTGGTACAACGCTTTCGTCACTGCAATCGACGCTCTCATCCACTCGACCAACAATCCCACCATCACCCCTGCGGACACCATCGATGAAGTCGTGGACGCCCGTGGGTCCATTGGGACTCTCGACGGTCGGATCGATGTAGAGCACAACGAAGACGGCACCCACAAGAACACTGGCATCATTGCCACTTTCATCACCGAGGCTCAGCTCATGGGTGGCCTCGGTGGGGTCAACCTCATCAGGAACGACGACTTTCTGTCCTGGCCTGACGGGGATTCTGCTGCACCCGTCTACTGGGCTCTGACTGGGGCCGGAGCATCAGTGGCCCGGACGGGTACAGGGCTCGGGGACACGAACCGCAAGATCGAAGGTCACACGGGCGGGGACGAACTGCTACCTGGAGAACATTCTCCTCGACGGGACAGCGTTCACTCGTGCGGACTTTCTCAGGACAAAGTACATAGCCATCGGGGTTTGGGTCAAATGTTCCACGCCGAACATCGCCCGGGTTGCGGTCTATGACGGCATCGGAACGTCCTACTCGTCCTACCACACCGGGGGCGGAGCCTGGGAGTTCCTGCCCATCACCCGGCAGCTCGATTCCTCTGCCACGGAAATCTCGGTCCAGTGCCATGTGGACACGTCGGACGGGAACGCCCACTTCTCCGGGGCCACAGCGATCCTCGTCAACAATGACATGGATCTCATTCAATACCAGGCCTCTCCCGTGATCTACGGGGCCCTGCATTTCTCGATTGGGGGGGATCTCACGGCGGGATCGAACCAAGGCCGCATGGTCATGGCCCGGGGTGGGATCGTCAAGGACGTCCAGTGCCTGGCCAAGACTGCCCCCACGGGTGCTGACGCCATCTTCGATGTGAACACCTATGACGGGGCATCCTACACGTCGATGTTCTCGGCGGGGGCGAGGCCCAAGATTCTCGACGCGGCGTCTCCTCCGGTGGGGGGGTCTCAACCGGATGACACCTACGCCCGTCGCTGTGTTCGAGGGGCGTATGGGGCGTCGATTGGGGCGGGATCTGTCGTCACCCTCGACGTGGATCAGATCGGGTCTGGTACTGCGGGTGCTGATGCGGTTGTGGAGGTGAGAACGCTCCAGTACGCCTCTCCTCTGGAGAGGTTCTTGAACCACGACGACTAGGGGAGAGGCATGCCCGTCCAGGTGGACACCCCTATCGCAACAACCTCAACCAACGACTGGGGGAATAGTGGTGCTGCGAACAAGATGCTCGCGGTGGCCACGGATGACGCAAACAGGTCGTTTATCTACGCCTCAAGTGGGGGCCGAAACGTCAAGCAGCACTTCGATTTTCCCCCGTACTCTGCCATAGTCGATCCGGTCAACTCTGCTTCCCTCACAGCCCGCGCCAGACGGTATTTGAAGGGTGGCGGGGCCCGGACGTTCTACCTGCGTTGGAACGGTGCCGACGTAGGGACGAACTGGGCGGCCGCTGGCCGCGGTCAACGGGGAGCACGGATGTCGGTTCTCTGCTGCGGGTGGACCGTCGAACAAGGGTGAGTACTGGGTCACTCACCTGTACCGGACCATCGATTTCGACTATCCATCAGGGTCTGCGGACAGTTTTGCTCACAACATAGCCACCTGGGCGGGTTTGGCCATCGGAGCGGGGCTCTTGCTCCGAGAGATGCCCACCCTGGCGGCTCACATCTGGACCCGAGGGCGGATTTTGCTCCGTCCGGACGAGTATGAGCCTGCCTGGCGGGCCTGGAAGGCCCAAAAACGGCTGGAGGTGGTGTAGTGCCCTTCTCAGCGAAGCAAGTCAAGACGTTTCAGGCGATTGCAAAAGGTTTCAAGCCCCAAAAGGGCTCTCTTTCGAAGATTTCGAAGGGACAGGCCGCGAAAATGGCCTCAGAAGGCGTCAAACGGAGTGTCGGGGTAGCCAGACGCCGACACGTCGTCGGGAGACGTCTCAGAAGGCGCCGGAGGGCCTAGAATGGCGCTTCGTGGCACCGATCTGGCGATTTTGAGCTGCCGATTCGGTGTAGCACGCTTCGGGGCCTCCAGATTCGGGTTTTGCCCGGA
>JBDHDY010000810.1:0-2053 GCA_039591275.1 Gemmatimonadota bacterium
TCGGAGTTCTGCTTCAACGTAGAAGTGGACGGGAGCCTTACCGCTGACGAACTCCGCGTTCTTGCGTGGCTTCTCAGCGAGACGTTCGAGCCGGGGCAGTTCGGGCAAGAGAGCTTCCTCCAGCCGGAGGGCATCCTGGTGGAGGTCGGGCCACGGATGAACTTCACCACCGCGTGGTCCACCAACGCCGTTGCGATCTGTCACGCATGTGGATTGCGCAGCGTCAAGCGGATTGAGCGGTCCAGGCGCTACCGCCTGACGGCGGATTCAGCACTCGTGCGAGATCAGATCGATGCGTTCTTGGCGGAAGTGCACGACCGGATGACCGAGTGCCCCTACCCTGAGCCGCTCACGAGCTTCGAAACGGGAATCGCGCCCGAGCCAACGTTTGAGATTCGTCTTGGTGCGGAGGGCAGAACTGCGCTCGAGAGGATCAACGCAGAAATGGGCCTCGCCTTCGACGAGTGGGATCTGGACTATTACACCGATCTCTTCCTCAATAAGATCGGACGCAATCCGACCAACGTTGAGTGTTTCGACATGGCGCAGTCCAACAGTGAGCATTCGCGCCACTGGTTTTTCAAAGGACGGCTCGTAATTGACGGAGTCGGGGCGCCGCAGCACCTGATCGGCCTCATTCAGGAAACCCTAAACGCCAACCCGAACAACAGCGTCATCGCTTTCAGGGACAATTCCAGCGCGATCCGTGGTTGTAGGATCAGCACCATTCTGCCGAAGCGCCCCGGTGAGCCCTCACCGTTCACGGCCGCCGATCTCGACTACCATATCATCTTCACGGCCGAGACGCACAACTTCCCATCCGGGGTAGCCCCCTTTCCAGGCGCCGAAACGGGAACCGGCGGGCGCATCAGAGATGTGCACGCTACGGGTAGAGGCTCTCTCGTCGTGGCGGGTACCGCCGCCTACTGCGTCGGCAACCTCCACATCCCCGGTTATGACCTTCCCTGGGAAGATCGCAGTGCCGCGTACCCCGACAACCTGGCTCCCCCGCTGCAGATCGAGATCGAGGCGAGTAATGGTGCGTCGGACTACGGCAACAAGTTTGGCGAACCAGTGCTGCAGGGGTTTACCAGATCTTTCGGCATGCGGCTGCCGAGCGGTGAGCGGCGCGAGTGGATCAAGCCGATCATGTTCAGCGGCGGCATAGGCCAGATCGACGCACAGCACGTAGATAAGGGAACTCCTGAGAAAGGCATGTGGGTTGTCAAGTTGTCAAAATCGGAGGCCCGGCGTATCGCATCGGGATGGGTGGTGGTGCCGCGTCCAGCATGGTTCAGGGCGAGAACGTCGCCGAGCTGGATTTCAACGCCGTCCAGCGCGGAGACGCGGAGATGGAGCAGAAGGTGAACAGGGTCATTCGCGCCTGTGTCGAGCTTCGCGATGCAACTGTAACGTACTCAAGGAGATCGTCGATCCCGCCGGCGCTAGGATCGAAGTTCGCGAGATCCCGGTTGGAGACGACACGCTCTCGGTCCTCGAGATCTGGGGTGCAGAATACCAAGAGCAGGATGCGCTGCTGCTGCGGCCCGAGCATGCCGACCTCTTCCGTGGCTTGTGTGAGCGGGAGAACGTGTCGGCTGCATTCGTCGGGCGTGTGACCGGGGACGGAAAAGTTGTGCTGCACGATGAGGTAGACGACTCCACCCCGGTGAACCTCGAGCTCGAGACTGTGCTGGGTCACATGCCGCAGAAGACCTTCGAGCTTGAGCGCACACTCCCCAAGCTCGAAACACTTTGTCTGCCAAGCGGGCTCACCGTTCGCGACGCCATGGACCGCGTGCTGCGATTACTTTCGGTCGGATCGAAGCGATTTCTCACTACCAAGGTGGATCGGTGCGTAACCGGATTGCTGGCGCAGCAGCAGTGCACCGGGCCTCTTCAACTCACGGTCGCGGATGTCGGGGTCATCGCGCAGAGTCACTTCAGCCAAACAGGTGCCGCAACGGCCATCGGCGAGCAGCCGATAAAGGGGCTCGTGAACCCGGCGGCGATGGCTCGCATGAGTGTGGGCGAGGCGCTCACTAATATCGTC
>JBDHDY010000811.1:0-2092 GCA_039591275.1 Gemmatimonadota bacterium
CCGGCTCCATGCCGACGGCAGTGGATTCTTCCCTCATCACGTACGCCGTATCGATGATGACCGGCACTAGCGGCCAGAACTCGCGGGGTTTGCCCTCCTCAACGACCGACATCGTCCCAATCAAATCCACGACCGCCATCCCCTCCACAACTCTCCCGAACACCGTGTATCCCCAACCTCGGTCGGTTTCCTTGCCGGTGAAATCGAGGACCGTGTTGTGCCCCAGGTTGATGAAGAACTGGGTGTTGGCGGTGTGGGGTCGGCCGGTGACCCGGGCCATCGCAATGGAACCCCGTCGGTTGGACAGACCGTTGTCGGCCTCACTGGCCAGTTCCGGTGCAGTGGTCCGGCGCGCATGGCGCTCTTTCGTCATCCGGCCGGTCTGCACCAGCGTCTCCGGGATTATTCGGTGGAACGCCAGGTCGTCATAGAAGCCCGCCCGCACGTGTCGCAGGAAATGCTCCACCGTGGTGGGTGCCCGATCGGGCCTTAGCTCGAGAACGATCCGACCCATCGTGGTCTCGAACACGACCGTGGGTGGGTCCTTCTCAGGAAGGTCGGGGCCGTCATCATCTTCGTTCCCACCGGGAAATGCGCACGCCGTGATCGACAGCGCCAAGGCCAGCGGGAGAGATGCCTTGGGGCCTATACTCACTCTGCTACTCCTCGTTCAAATCGCCTGGGCTGCAAGCAGCGAAACATAATCACCCAAATCCCGAACTTGGAGGCGCATTCGAGAATCCGTGTGCACGCCCGGGCGTCGTACCTAAGTCTTCATCTGATACAGAGTTAGGGGGTAGTTGGTTCCCTTGGCGGATCTGCCGGCGCCTCGGCAGACCTTGGCCCGGCTGTTATGCTTCAGGTCCTTTTCCTTCTCCCTTCTCACTCCTCACAGCCGGCAGCTGGCCGCTGTTAGCCGGCAGCGGGTAGGAGCGGTGTTGCGGGGCTTTAGCCACAGATCAGCGCAGATGAACGCGAGATCCGTTCTTTAGTTGTTGATAGCTGCGTCCTTCGAGACGCGCCGCTTTGCGGCGCATAGTCCTGAGGAGCGCTCTGCAAGAGCGCGTCACGAAGGGCTCCTCAGGGACGCGGACATGCTTCTCCGTTCTCTCTTCTCCCTTCACAGACCGCCTGACCGCCTTCGTTCACTACACCCTACACCCTGAACCCTTCTTACTGCCCGCCTGCCCACTACACCCTACACCCTGAACCCTTCTTACTGCCCGCCTGCCCTCCTGCCCCTCCTGCCCCTTCTGCCTCTACACCCTACACCCTACACCCTAAACCCTATACCCTTCTTACCGCCCTCCGGCCTTCCCTTCTCCCTTCCGTGTGCCGGTACCAACACGGTTCCCTGGTGTATAGCATTAGCCATGAGCACGACGGCCGGATTCGGCAAATCTCGCTTTTCTCTTACCCGCATGGTCGCATCGCTGACGGTGATCTCATGCGGGTTCTCCTATACGAGCGTGGCGCAGGACGTGGCGGGGACGGTGACGTTCAGCAAAGACATCGCTCCTATCCTGTATGAGCGATGCGCCGTGTGTCATCGAGCGGCCGGACCCGCGCCGTTCGACGTGGTGACATATCTAGAGGTGAAGGACCGCGCGCCGCTCATCGGGGCAGTCATCGAGACCAGGATGATGCCGCCGTGGCAACCCGAACCCGGCTATGGTGCATTCGCCGGCGATCGCCGTTTGAGCGACGAGGAGATAGACATCGTTCGGCGCTGGGTGCAGCAGGGAGCGCCGGAGGGAAATCCGGCAGACCTGCCCCCAACTCCCGAGTGGCCCGAGGAGTGGGAGCTCGGCGAGCCCGACCTCGTGCTCGAAGTGCCGGCGTACACGCTCAGAGGCGAAGGCACAGACGTGTACCGCAACCTCGTCGTGCCCGTTCCCGTTTCGCGCACGCGCTACGTCAGGGCGGTGGAATTGCTGCCCGGACATCCCAAGGTGGTTCACCACGCTAGGATGATGATCGATACGACGCGGTCGTCACGCGTGTTCGATGATCAAGACGCCGAGCCGGGCTTCGATGGCATGGACCTGATCAGCCAAGCGGGCAATCCCCCGGGTTTCTTCTTAGGATGGAC
>JBDHDY010000812.1:0-2160 GCA_039591275.1 Gemmatimonadota bacterium
ATGGTGTGGACGATCCCGCGGCTCCGCTCCATCTCGCCTTTGGTATTGAGGCGCAAGGCTCCGAACGAATACATGAAGCGAAAGTTGTAAGCCGGATTGCCGTCAACTATGGCGAGGTCAGCCAGGTACCCCGGACGGACGAGGCCGAGTTTCGGTTGGCGCAGCGTCTCGGCGCTGTTGCGGGTCGCGGACTTGAGTACCTCGAGGGGGTGCATTCCCGATTCCCGCACGAGCTGCAGCTCGCGAATATTGGAGAATCCCGGTGTCGCCCAGATGTAGTTATCGTCCGTGCCGTACGCTACGCGCCCACCCCGCTTGTTGAACTCATAGATCAGATCGCCCCAGAGATCGAACGCCGTGTACCAGTAGTACTCGTCATCGGATGTCCAGTCGTAGTGGTACGAACCGTGGTACGCCGGGTTCGGCAGGTTCCAGTTGATCAGCGCCTGGTGGGTGTACTTCTCGTGCCACGGCAGGCTCTGCGCCCGGATGATGTCGCGGTTGGCCTCGTATACGACTCGCGTCGGCAACATCGTGACACCGTAGTGGACGAGAGAATCCGCAACTTCGCTGAGCAGGCGCTCTTTGTCCGTGTCAACCCACACCTTACCTGCGTGCCTGAACCGTTCGTTCTCGTTGTTGTAGTTGTATTCCCTGGGAAAATTCTGAACCGTGGTCCCGAGCGCCGATTCGGAATAGCCGTAATGGTGCTCGATCATCGTTGCACCGAGGCGTGCGGCGTCCACCGCCTGCACAACCGCGTTTGTCGACGGCGGGAGGTGGATTGTCGTGATGCCGCCAGCGTCCCACACGCCGTGTGCAACTGCACCGAAGAGATCCTCGCTCCAGGTAACGCTCCCGAGACTCACGACGTGGGCGCCCTGTGATGCCATCTCCCGAGCGATCTCCGCTGCCATGGCAGGATCGTCCTTTTGTTCGCGAGTGTAGTCGGTGTTGGTACCCCATCCCCAGATGGGGAACAATCGTGGCGCCAGAATCTCGTTTCTCGCGCTGAGCTGGGCCGCGGTCATGCCGCTGTCGAGCCCGCGGTCGGCTGCTGGCACCACCGTCGTGACGCCGTGGGCGAGCTTGAGATAGTAGACGTACTCGATCTCCATGGGCTGTTGCCGCAGGTGCATGTGGAGATCGATCATCCCGGGCATCACGTACATATGCCCTCTGCGTCGATCACACGGTCGCCCGTGGCCCGAGCCGTGTCACCCCGGCGCTCTGCCGTCACCGGGTCGAACGTGGTCATCTCGGTAATCATGTTCTGTTCGATCACGATGTCGTACGGACCGACCGGCGGGCCGCCGTGTCCGGGGATCACCATGGCGTTCTGGATCACGAGCCGGTCGTACGGGCCGTCCGCCAGGTCGCCGAAACGGCTGGTTTGGGCGCGGGCCGCCGTGGCGCTGATGGCCGAGCAAGCCACGGCCAACAGCGTGGCCGCGGCGGCGTTGGAACGGAAGAGACGAATCATGAGGGAGCTCCTTTGCCGATAGTGCTGACGCCGATCGTTACGGGTAATAGCCGTCGGGGATCGGGCTGTCAATAAAGGCCGTGATAAGGCGGTCGCCTGGCGATCAGATCCATTGTCTGCTCGAAGGGAAGCTAGCACCAATTTCTGATACGCGACCGCACGATTTGGGTGACGCACGCACCTGTCACCTTCGGTACACCGGACCAGCCGTCCGCACGCACCGTTGAGTTCAGCTAGAACAATTTTGCCGTAAGCGTCGGCTCCTTGTCCGTCCGCGTGCTGATTTTGAGGTGTGTCGAGATCCGCGCGGTGCCTTCGGCGTGAAGCGTCTCCAGCACTTTGACCACAGCGGCGAGGATGTCGTCCAGCTCTCCTTCCACGTTGGTGCCGTTGGCGTGCAGCTGGGCAGCGATGTTGGATTCCTGCAAGATCCCGTGCGCTCGCTTGACCTCTTTGCGAACGGAGACACCCGAGCCGATCGGGATCATTTGTATTTCAGCTGTTGCTTTCATGGTTTGATCTCTCTTACGTGCCTTCGGTTGCGTGCACAATTGTAGACGCCTGCAACGCTTGCTTACCGCCTGCCCTGAGGAGGACGCCGCCGCCCTTCGAGACGCCGTGGTCCTGAGGAGCACGCCCAAGGCGTGCGTCTCGAAGGGCACGGCTCCTCAGGAAGG
>JBDHDY010000813.1:0-2021 GCA_039591275.1 Gemmatimonadota bacterium
TAGGGCCGCCGATGCCGCCGCTAGGGCGGATACGTTGCGACAGTGCGCCGACATCGTGCGCGAGGTCATTCCGTATGCCACTATGCTGGCAGCAGCGGAGAAGGCGTGATGATCAGCCCCGACGAGGCGAAGAAACGGAACGAAGAGTTATTCGGGCCGCCGTCCGCCGAAGAGGCTGCCACATTATGGGGGCGTAGGTCAAGCTCACGCGCGGTGGCGCATGCCCAAGGAGGAGGTCGATGTCTGCCCGATCTACCCCCAGTTGAGCGAGATGCGTCGCTGCGCTATGACGCAGAGCGTGCGGTCCACCGGGTCCGCACTCGCGTCGCACGGCGGCACTGTAGGTATCGAGGCGTGACCAAACGGGCTCGCACAGCCGCCGCCACTTCATCGCCTCGGGAGAAAAGACCACGTGCCTAGCGAGACGAGCCTTCTTGTCGATCTTGCCGCGATCCAGCCGGAACACCCCCGTCTCGACCCACTCGCCTTCGTCTTGGACGCAGCGGACAACCTCGGACGGTCGCATGAGACAGAGGTAGCTGATGGCGAGCCAAGAACGAACGGGCTCTGGGGCACCGAGAACCATCTTGCGGACCGCTTTGACCGGCATCGACTTGTCCGGCGGTGGACCCAGCGGGCAGGTTTTGACGCCCTTCAGGTGGACGGCGGGGATGTACTCCAGCCCCATAGCCCAATTCAGCATCGCCTTGACGGCGACGACATCGTGGTTGATCGTCTTCTCGGCATAGCCGGCCCGGATCATGTCGTCCTTGATGCTTTGCAGGTTGATGGCCCGGATTACGTCGGCACGGATGTCTCCGAACGCCCGGCTGAAGCGTTGCAGGTGCTTCTCGTAGTAGCGGCGCAGGTCCATGCCACCCTGAAGCTCCTTTGCCGCCAGGAACATGGTGGTCAGTTCCACGACGGCATACGCCTTGGTCATCGGCGGCAGTCGTTGTGTGTTCCGAACAGCTCGCCAGGCGGCCCATTCTTCGAGGGACTTGAGGTAGCGGCGCTGGGCCTCGCCGTGCTCCCGGCCGAGGTACCGGCGCCGCCCGCCCCACTGGACGAAGTACGTCCCCCGAGGGTGCTGCCTAAGCGTAGGTGGGCGCGTGTTCACCTGGTCCAGCCTACCAAACCGACGCATCGGATTTCAAGGTGCGCCGTTTTTCATGGGGGGTGCGCGGGTGTCCCCATGGTGCGATTGTAAGTCCTTGCTGCATAAGCACTTACGTCACTCCCCGAAGTGGACTCGAACCACTAACCTAGCGGTTAACAGCCGTCCTAGGTGCGACCGCATCGACCCTGTAAAGATAGGCTATCTGGCGGCGGTGTACCCGTTTGTAAGGGGGGTGCGCATCGGGTATACTAGGGGCAGGATGTCTCTACCCGTGCCACGGATGGCGTCTGCTGCATTTCCGGGTCCAAAGTCCCACCCGAGCCCGCTGCGTCCAGCAGAAGCCGCGAGAGCGTGCGAGGGGCACAATGGCTGAGACACCCGTCATCTTAGGTCTCTTGCAGAATCAGTGGGCACGGGAGCCAGCCAAGATGGCCGCCATGCTAGAGCGCAACCCCGACCGGCGCCCCGCGCTGATTCGGTGCTTGTTGGCCGGGAGCGTGAGCGGTCGGCGTCTCCGCGACGCACTGGGTCCGTGGTTCCACCGCATCACCTGGGACAACGCCAGTGGCCAGATTGCGGCAACGGCGAGCGGTGCGCCGCCGGCTGACCTGGCGCACGTTCGGCGCTTGCTGGAGACTCGCAAACCAGACGTCGTTGTAGCCTTTGGGCGCATGGCGCAGAACGCGATCTTGGCAATGGGCACGTTACGGCCCCGGTTCAACTGGCGTGGGCATTTCATCGCAGCACCGCACCCGGCGGCGAGACGCGCTGACATTACGGCGCGACTGACGGAGGTTCGGACAGCACTCGATGCCCTGCGTCCACTGGCGTTCCCTTACAGCGTGCGGAAGGGAGGTCGTGTGAATGAGCTGGGATGATGGCAACCCCGTCGAATGCCCCA
>JBDHDY010000814.1:0-2052 GCA_039591275.1 Gemmatimonadota bacterium
CCACTGCACGAGCACGTACCACCCTAGGGCAATCACAATCGAAATTAGAATCAGCCTGCCAACTGCGCGAAATGGGAGGTCGATCTCTTCAGCGATTTGCGGGATGACGTCGAAGCCGACAAACAGGAAGGGCGTCATGATGACGACGCCAAAGAATCCTTCCAAACCGGTGAAGTGCGGAACCAGATTGGCGGTGTCCCCACGGAAATTTCCAGGGATGAAGAAAGCGATTCCCACCACAAGCAACAGAGCCGCAGCCGACCACTGCACGTAGGATGCCATGCGAATGCCACGGAAGTTGATGAAACCGATAGTCAGCGCGCCGATAACACCGAGCACAACCCACGACAGATGAATGCGCCATCCCGCGATCGTATACAGGTACCCGCGCTCCAGGCCTGGAAACATGTAACCCGCTACGATGGGGAGTGCCACAGCCTCGAACGCACACACCGACAAGTATGCCAGGACCAAAGTCCACCCACAGATGTACGAGGCCCACGGTCCCAATCCGCAGAACGTGAAGCTGATCTCGCCGCCAGCCCGTGACAGTGCAGAGGTCAGCTCGGCGTAAGTGAGGCCTACGAACGTCACCATGATCGCGCCCGCGACGAAAGCGAGTGCCGAACCAACGCTGCCCGCGCGGATGATCATCTCGCCGGCGAGCACGACCCAGCCCCAGCCGACCATAGCGCCGAACGCTAGGCCCAACACTTCTCGGCGTCCGAGAATTCTTCTGAGTTGGATCGGTGGAGCCGTCAAAGGTCAACAACCTCGTCCATGGGATGTGTGGAACGGTGCATCGTGCAGGTGCTCACGTGCGCGATCTGCCACGACGGGGTTGTGCTCACGCCAGACCACGAGGCAGCTCCTCCACATAGCATGGGTATTCGCGCTTTGCTCGCTTTGCGAGCGATAGGTCCATCTCGACTGCCATTACCGTGTCGTCTGTCGAGGTCGTGGCCAACACCTCGCCGAACGGATCCACGATCCAACCGGCCCCGCCAAACTCCTGCCCGCGATCGTCGGCGCCTACCCGATTGGAACTGGCCACGTAACACCCTGAGACAATTGCCGCCATGCGCGTTGCTACCAGCCAGCGGGAGAGGGAAGGCCGGGGGGTGGCTCTCGGGATAACGATGAGGTCAGGCCCACTCGTTGAACCACACGTCAGTGCAGATGAGAAACCCGATCGTCAGCCCGTTGGCGCTCCCAAGGTCGAATCTCTGTTCTCCGCGTTCGAACCAGCGGGCTTCGTAGTAACCACCCTCATCTGGAAAGAATTGCTTCGTGTGAACCGGCTCGAGTCCCGAGTTCGCCGTCCAGACGAACCCCTGATTCGTGCTCCGACTTCCTTCGAACATTGGGCGCGTTCCCACTACTACCGAACTCCCCAGCTCGGCGAGTCCGGCAAGACCTTCGTCATGAATCCGCTGCGACTCGAGTAGCGTCTCACGGTGGGATTCGGTGCCGGCAGAGATCCAATGGCCGAACGGCATCTCGTTGAGGAGAAATACATCAGGCATGTGGCTGTTGACCTTGTGGGCCAGCCGTTGCCAGTCGCTGCTTCCGGGGGTCATCTGTGCTGGCGCTTCGCAGACCGCTAACCGCACGCGTCCTCCGCAGACTTGAGTGATCAGGGGCGAGCCAATCGTTAGCCCGAGGTGACCTCGGTTTTTCCGGAAAGCCAAGAAACCGGTGAGGCGCAGGTAGTGGACCGGCGACCCCGGACGAATCGGGACGGCCTTCCGTGGGAATAATGCCCTCTGGGAAACCCGCCCGTAAGCATCCAAACCCTGCATTGGGTGGCGTTCTGGATTCTCCAGAGGAGATGGGGTGCGCGTCATTCCGACTAGATGTGCAGCGTCCCGCGGACAGCCTGCGTAAGAGGGGAAAGTCCTTGAACGTTGGTTACTTAGCGGCGCTGCTTCACAGGGTGCGGCGATCTTCCGTTCGAGGGGTTTCAGGGTAGCTTCCCAAAGAATTCGAGGCGCCGTCAAATTTGCGTCGGAGGTATGCCAAAATGATAAAGAACTTGTGTTATCGGTCAGC
>JBDHDY010000815.1:0-1139 GCA_039591275.1 Gemmatimonadota bacterium
CCGTTCGTACGCACAGGTCTCGCGGCAAGAGGCCTCGGCGTGGGTGGAAGAAACACTGGCCGGCTTGACGTTGGAAAAGAAGATCGGCCAGCTCATTTGCTCGGACATCACCGGCGACTATGTCTCCGACGGCGATCAAAACCTCGAGCGGTGGATCGAGCTCGCTCGCGACTACGGTTTAGGGATGTTCGTGCTGTACGGTGGAACACCTAGGGACGTGGCTCACCTACTGAACCGCCTGCAGCGCGAGGCCGAGATTCCCATCCTCATGGCCGCCGACTTCGAGGGCGGCCCGGGTCAGCAGGTGAGCGGAGCAAGCGAGTTCCCCGCCAACATGGCGTTCGCCGCGGCCGGCTCTGAGGATCTTGTCTATCGCGCAGCCTCAGCGGCCGCCGTGGAAGGCCGGGCCATGACATTGCGTGGCGCCCGGAGAACCCTGCCGAGAGTGTCAGGTCTTTCGGAGGCGACCTCGATCTACTCGGCAGGATGGTGCGCGCCTATGTCCGAGGGTACCACGAGAATGGCATGCTGGCGTCGGGCAAGCACTTTCCGGGGCGCGGCGACATCGAAACGATGCCCGACAACCCGCCGTGGATCTGGCTCGACAAACCGGCGGGCGCGGTAGCGTCGCAGGAGTTCACGGCATTCAAGCATGCCATCGATGCCGGCGTCGACTTCGTCATGAGCGAGCACATAGCAGTGCCCTCGATCACGGCGGGCTCAGTGCTTCCAGCCAGCATGGAAGCAAAGATCGTCGGCGGGTGGCTCAGGGACAGCTTAGGCTTTGAGGGGATCTTGACGACCGACGACTTGTGGTACGAGCACGTGGTCGATCGCTTCGGCGCGGAGGAAGTGGCGGTCAGAGCCTTCGAGGCGGGTCACGACATCATACTCAAGCCACGGGATCCGGTGGCGGTCATCGACGCCATGGTGGCTGCCGTGAGGAACGGTCGCATAACCGAGCGACGGATAGATGAGTCTCTGCGCAAGCTCCTTTTCTTGAAAGCGGGGCTCAACCTGCACAACGAACGGTTCGTCGATGAATCGCGTGTGGGAGAGTCCGTCGGCACGCCCGATCATCTCGCCATCGTCCGGGAAGTCGCAGATCGCTCGCTGACACTCCTCAAGAACGACGGAGT
>JBDHDY010000815.1:1161-2253 GCA_039591275.1 Gemmatimonadota bacterium
TGAACAACGCAGTCAACATCAACATACAGAAGTTGGACGCCGACCCCTCGCCAGCTATGCTCGCGGCGCAACTGACGGCGACCTTCCCCGGCATAAGGAACTTCACTTTCCGCCCGGACACCGATCCTGCGTTGTATCGAGAAGCCTCGCAGGCGGTCGCCGACGCCGACCTGGTCATCCTGTCGCTTTTCGTTCAGAGAACCAAGCTGGTCGAGGCAACACCCATCCGCGCAGAGGACTTGGCTTTCATGCAGCGAGTCGTTGCGGCCAAGCCCGGTGCGGTCGTGGCCATGGCATACGGTAATCCTCACCTAATCAGGAAGATTCCCGGCGTCTCCGCATTTCTAGTCGGCTATGGCGAGCGCGGTTGGTTCGGCAACCAGCAAGCTTATTTCGATTCGTTCATAAGGGCGCTGACTGGCGAGATCGAGCCTTCAGGCAAGCTTCCGGTCAGGGTGAGCGATGAGTATCCGATCGGGAGTGGGTTACGGTATTAGCATAGGTCCATAGACGGGGGCGAGGCTCGCCCCCGTCTACTCCCTTATTCCCTACCCTCCCCCACGCTCCGCCTTTGCTAGACCTTCCAGCGAAATCCGGCGGCCCGGCGCTCGATCGAGTGCCGCACGGAATGCCTTGCGGGCACCTTCCGTTTCGCCGGCGGCAAGGAGCAGCTCGCCCAGCAACTCGTGTGACGGTTTGTCGACAAACGGCGGCCCGAAGGTGAGCGGAAGACCCTCTTCTATCTTCGCCAAATCACGAACGCGTGCGATTGCCGCAGGTATCTGCCCCTCAGCGGCTTCGATGACGGCTTCGAGTTGTCCCTCCAAGATTTGAGAGCGCGGTCCCCAGCCCCATGACGTGGGCGGGAGAGTCTCGAGGTAAGCAGTCATTTCCTCCCTGGCGTTGCGAACGTCGGCCAGCGCGTCGCGGGCGCTCGCCAGATCACCGCGCCGTGCAGCGGCGAAGCCGTCAGTGAATCGGTACGTCAGACGGTGCGCGAAAGATCGGGGCCCGGAGGTCAGCGGCACGTCCCACTGGAGCACATCAGCGCCCCAGTCCTCCGTATCCAGCAGGTAGCGCGCGCGCATCCCT
>JBDHDY010000816.1:0-2558 GCA_039591275.1 Gemmatimonadota bacterium
CCAGAACCTGGAGAGGAAGAGACGAAGAGCCCAGGCGCTCGTTGGAAGTGAGGCCGCCAATGCTCTCTTCCCGATCGACAATCCCATTCAGGAACCCATCCAAGTCAATGGTCGCTCCGCTCCGCGGTTCGACTACGCCGCGCTGCCCCCCCCGGGCGATCCGGATCCCGTTGCAGCGAGAGAGACACTTTTCTGGGATCTGGCGCTCGGACAAGAGGAATTGTCCGGCGGTTCAATAGTCGGTGAAATAGTCCCTGGCTTCCCGACCGCCCGACCGCCCGACCGCCTGACCGCGCCGTGGAGTGGGGAGGCAGTGCTGGGCTCCAACAACTGGGCCGTCATGCCGATCAAGACGAGAGACAGCAACGCCATACTCTCCGGCGATCCCCATCTCAACCTCACACTTCCTTCCATTTGGTACGAAGCTCAGTTCAACCGAGACGTGGCGTGGAGCTTCACCAACACCGGCGCCGACGTCATGGACTTCTACACGGAAACGCTGGATGATCCCGTCCGGCCGGAGGGCTACCTTCTGGATGACGAGTGGCGACCGTTGCTGAAACGCGTCGAGGAATACCGGGACCGCTCCGGCACGGTGATTGCGGTCGATACTGTATACCACACGTCTCGGGGTCCCGTGTTCATGGCCGACGGTGATGCGCTCTCATTGCGGTGGACAGTGCTCGGCGAGCAGGGGGAGATGTCGGCGTTTTCCCGGATGGCCAAGGCGAAGACGGTGGACGAGTGGCTGACCGCGATGGAATCGTATGTTGCGCCGGCGCAAAACGGGATTGTGGCCGACCGCAACGGATCGATCGCCCTGCGGTCGGGTGGCTGGTTTCCCATCCGGCCCGGAGACGGTCGCGGCGACATCATCCGCGACGGATCCCGGAGCTCGAATGACTGGCAGGGGTATTGGCCGGTCCGCAAGTATCCGTTTTCCATTGACCCAGGCCAGGGGTATCTGGTGTCCGCCAATCAGCAGCCCATCGACCCCCGGGTGGATGGGACGTATTTGGGAGCCGACTGGCCCTCGCCCTGGCGGGCGATCCAAATCAACAAACTGCTGCGCAACGGATCCGATTTAGTGCCGGAGGATCTGCGGCGATTTCAGACAGACCCCGGCAGCGCGCGAGCGGATGTGTTTGTTCCGGCGTTTCTTGCAGCCGCACGGCGGACACGCGAGGCCGGTGATGCCGACGAGCTACTGCAGGACGCTGAGCGATTGCTGGCAGAGTGGGACCGCCGCTACACGAAGGACAACACCCGGGCGGTGCTGTTTGAGTTGGCCATGAACGAGCTCGCGTGGCGAACCTGGGACGAGCTTCACGAACCACAGCGTGCGCCCAAGCCGCCGTTGTCCGCGGTGCGGCTGCCGGGAAGCGCGGTATTGGCTTCCCTTCTGCCGAATCCCAGCAGTGCCTGGTGGGATGATCAACGCAGTGCCTGGTGGGATGATCAACGGACATCGGACGTGGAGGACCGTGATGTGATTCTCACCCGAAGCCTACATTACGCTATCCAGCAGGCTCGGGAGCGACACGGAGATGAAAACGCCGGCGGTTGGCGTTGGGATCGCGTGCGCCATGAGAACATCTTTCATCTGTTGGGTTTACCGAGCCTGTCGGCACTCGAGTTGCCCGTTCAGGGGGGGCCGTCCACGATCAACCCCTCCTCGGGCAACGGAACGCATGGCGCCAGCTGGAGAATGGTGGTCGAGCTTGGGGAGGAGGTGCGGGCGTGGTCTATTTACCCGGGCGGGCAGTCAGGAAATCCCCTCAGCTCACGCTACAAAGACAGGATTGAGAAGTGGATGAACGGTGACCTCGAGGAGGTTCTGTTGCCCACTAGTTCCGACCAGTTTGCGCGAGAGCAGGTCGTGTCCATACTCACGTTGAGTTCGGAGAACTGACACCATGCGTAGCGCCATTTCGTTGTTGATCCTAGCGGCGACCGTCGTGTTCGGCACCGTGGCGTTTGGGTGGTGGGCTGTCCCAGTACTGGGTGGCATCTGGGGTACGATCGTCCGGGTCGCGGATCGTCCCGCCTTCATTGCCGCCGGTGCTGCGGGGCTCGGCTGGATCGTCTTGTTGGCCTGGACGACGAGTCGAGGACCGGTGGCTGAGGTGGCTGACATGATGGGTGGTGTCGTCGGGCTGCCCGGCGTGGTGCTATATGTTCTGGCGATTCTGTTCGCTGCGGTACTTGCAGGTGGGGCGGCGGGCGTCGTGACCGCGGTGCGAGGTAAGTCAGTTTACGAGGGAGAGGAAAGAAGAGGCCGGGTTGTGCATGAGGCGTCACGTCCCCGGCGATGCCAACGTATTCCACGCAAGCGTTCTTGCAGGTAATCCTGCATGGGAGGAGTATAGATGTTGACGGGTGTTGTTCAGACGGGTGGCTATAAATGGAAAGTTCGCGAGGAGAAGCGCCAGGGGCCCCGCAGCCAGATCTTCATACTCACGGCGGTTGACTCTCCGGCATGTGAGATGCACATCCGGCCCATGCCCGGCACCGAAGCTAAGACCATCGAGGAAGTCCAGCTCCTGGCTGGGGAACCG
>JBDHDY010000817.1:0-2161 GCA_039591275.1 Gemmatimonadota bacterium
TCGGTCACGCCCAATGTCATGGCCATGCTGTCAAAGCCGGCTGTCCATGTACCTCCGTCGTCGCCGACATAAAGCGAATGAGTGCCGCCACCGCCGTTACCGCGCTGGCCGCGCCAGATAGCTCGCCACGCTTTTATGTTTGACGTACCATCAATCCGCGCATCTCCCGAGGGTCCTGCGCGCGAGCCAGCGTCAAAATTCATCCCGCCGAGATCTGGGTTGCCTGTGAATTCCGCAAGCGCCGCTGTGTCAGAGAACGGGATTTCGAAGACATTATCCCAATCGCCAGCGTCTAAGTTATTGCCGTGATCCGAGACGGTAGTTTCGACACCGCTATTATTCTGATAAGGCCCGATGATCTCGAAGTCGCTGTCCAGCCGGTCAGAGGCGGCGGTTGAGTTGATCATGCAGTAGGAGCCGGCAAAATATACCGTGTCGTCATTAGCTCCACCGAGTTGCCCTTGAAATCCCATGCCGTCCATGCTGCTGTAGGTTCCGCCAAGCGTAAGACTTGTTTGGTTTCCGCCAAAAAGATCTGTAAAACTGCCCGTGCCAAATTCCTTATACCAGACCTGGCATTCGCCAACCGAGCTACTGGGAAGATAACGCACCTCAAAAATGTACCAAGTGTCTGCCGAAACGGGCGTAGTGGCAGTTGCCTGAACTGTCTCCGCAGCGTCTAATAGCGTTATATCTCCATTTGCTTCGAGGCGGAGGCCCATTTCCGTGGCTGGGGAAGATAGAGGATCTTGAGTGCCCGAAGTAAGAACTCTAAAAAAGTCGTGATCGTTTGTTGGACCAACACTAGCCCAACGAATAATAAAGCCGATGATTAGATAATCACTAGTTGGAGCAGTATGGTTGGTTGCAAACAATTCATGAGTAAGTCTTGCTCGGGTCGCGTTGTTAGCGAACTGGAATACACGTCCCCAATCCGCAGATGGTAAGGGCGTAGTAACTGTACTTATTTGAGCCGCGCCGCCAACAAAACCAAAATCTTCGTTGCCCTGCGTCAGCGCCGAGACGAAGTTAGAAATTGTAGTAGCTGGACACGCTCACCAGCTCGTCATTCGGACGGCCACGAGGATCGCTCCAGAACACAGCCGGATCGGCAATACCTATGCCCGGATCGGTGTCTTTGTCTGGATCGTCATTCGGCAGATCCTTGATCGCGATGCGCGTCATATTCGACGGATCTTGAAACAGCAGCGCCGTTATGAAATCAATCGCGCCTTGGCTGCCGGGCGGAAACTGAATGCCGACAGAATAATTAAGCGTGACAACGCCGCCGCCCTCAAGGGTGATCGCCATCTGTGTATTGCTGGAGTCGTCCCGCCGGATCATCTAGAGCGATCTCCCGCTCACCTGAAACACAGTCCCGTCCCATCTCACGGAGATTTCGCAAGACCGGCTCCAGAGATGAGTCTTGTCGATAAGCTCCACAGTCTTGTCGCCTCGGTCGTTCGACCAGTAGATGCTGTCGAGCGCAGGATCAGTCCCCCGGTCTGGATCGTCCAGCGGCAGTTCTGTAATTGGGATTGACTCCTCATAGTCCAGCGGCAGTTCTGTAATTGGGATTGACTCCTCATAGGGGCGCTGGAGCAATTCTCGAAGTTCTTCCTCTTGCTTTTTTCCACTCCGTTCAACGAGGTCTGCGTGCTGCACCCGAGTACAGATGCTCGCAATGCAGACCTCGGTGAAAGTTGGCTCGCTCTGAGCCGACTGAATGCAGGCTGGTGCTGGCCAAGGAACCAGCACCAACCCAAAGGCAAGCGACCAGCGAAACATTATCCGCCACTCAACTCAAAGATGCCATCACCAGCAGGCGTTGCAATCGTGAGCGTTGAGCCATCGTTGAGCGTGAATTGCGTAGCAGTCAGAGCCGCGCGCATCATCACCTTGTTGGCCGTGTCCTTGCCACTGGCTCCAGTCCGGGCTACAAGCAGCGCGTACCGAATGTTCACAATGTTAGCGCCAGAGGCCGTCACGATAACATCACTCATATCGTACCGCATCTGCCCGGCGCTGTCACCAGTCAACCAAGTGTCAGTAATCGCGATGCCGCTCTGAGAGTAGCTATTGGCGACACTCGCCACTTCATTAGCGATTGAGCCAAGGGTGCTCAAAGCATCATTGGTGATGTTGGCCGAGGCCGCAGTAG
>JBDHDY010000818.1:0-2230 GCA_039591275.1 Gemmatimonadota bacterium
GCTGTGTCGGCCGCGGCGGAAGCTGGCGGACTGCGACCGATGCCGATCCGGGATCAGATGATCCTACAGTGGACCTTCATCGCTGCCGGGCTGGAGCAGGTGGAATCGATGTAAGGCGGGAGATCGAAGAAGCCGGTGCCCGATGTAAGGCGGGAGATCGAAGAAGCCGGTGCCCGATGTAAGGCGGGAGATCGAAGAAGCCAGTGCCCGATGTAAGGCGGGAGGTGCAAAACGCGGTCTTTGTGTGTAGAATTGGTCCGCGTAAAGCCCGTCTCGTGGGACCCTCTTAGATGGCTGACCTGGTGAGAACACACAGACCAACCCGGAGCGTGAGCGCCGCCCATCCGTCGCGCGCGCGGCCTCGCCGGCCGGCGTGGGGATCTCTGCCCGATGAGGAGTTGCTGGATCTCAGGTTATGTGACCTGGGACTGACCTTGGAGGGGTCCGTGCTCGAGGCTCGGATCCAGCAGCTCTATGGGGAGTTGAATCGCCGCAACCTGCGGTTTCGGCCGTCGTGCTGGCTTTCTGACGAATGGTTTTCCCCAACCGTCGCTCCGGGCATCGCAATCCCCTTCTATCTAGCGCATCCGCGGCTGACGAGGCTCGAGGGGAGACAGATGGGGGAGGTCGAGGGAGGGGCGAAGACTTGGTGCATGCAGCTCCTGCGGCACGAGGCCGGCCACGCCTTCGAAACCGCCTACGGCCTGCACCGCCGCCGCATGCAGCTCCTGCGGCACGAGGCCGGCCACGCCTTCGAAACCGCCTACGGCCTGCACCGCCGCCGCCGCTGGCGAGACGCCTTTGGGCGGGCGGCGGCGCCGTACCCGGATGCCTACACTCCCGACACCTTGAGCAGGAATTTCGTACTGCACCTCGACTGGTGGTACGCGCAAAGTCATCCGTCTGAAGACTTTGCCGAGACCTTCGCCGTGTGGCTCGCACCCAGATCGCAATGGCGCAGGCGATACCGGGACTGGCCGGCGCTACGGAAATTAGAATGCGTGGATGAGCTAATGGACGGCGTGGGCCAGCAGCCGCCGGCTGTTCGGTCGCGTAGGCGGGTGGCTCCCCTCCGGTCAACGCGCAAGACGCTCAGGGAGCACTACGAGAAGCGGCGGAACCGGTATAACGTGGGATATCGCAACTGCTACGATCTTGGGCTGGAACGCTTGTTTGCGAGTGCGGCTCGGGGCTCGGGTCTACCTGCCGCGGCCTCCTTCCTGCGTCACAGGGCGCCCGAGTTACGCGAGCTCATGGGAGTGGAGACGCCGGAGCATGACTACGCCGTCCGCATCGTGCTCAAGGATCTGATCACGCGCTGCCGCGAAGAGACAATCACACATGATGCGGCGGCACTCATTGCGTTCCACGCCGAAGACTACCTGCACAGCCGGGACCTCTACCTCGCGGTATGAGCCTCAGGGTTCTCGTTCTCACCCACCAAGACTTCCAACCTCCTGACAGTCTCGAGGGCTTGACCGCACAGGACATCGCGCCGTGGAAGACGGAGATCCACGTGCTCCGGGCTCTGCAGCAGCTGGGTCATCAGGCGATGACGCTCGGCAAGGTCGGTGAGATCGGCGAGATCAGGCGGCACTTGTACGAGTGGAAGTCGGATATCGTGTTCAATCTCCTGGAGGAATTTCGGGGAGAAGGAATTTACGTACCGTACGTCTTGGGGTTCCTGGAGCTCATGCGCCAACCGTTCACTGGATGCAACCCGGGTAGCCTGCTGCTCGCCGATAACAAGACGTTGATGAAGAAGATCCTTCGATATCATCGCGTCCCCTCGCCCGACTTCGCCATCTTCGTCCGGGGACGTGCTATAAGGCGCATGCGTGGGTTGTCGTTTCCACTGATCGTGAAGTCGAGCACGGAGCACGGATCCGTCGGCATTGCCCAGGCGTCGATCGTCACCAGCGATGAGAAACTCAAGGAGCGTGTGGAGTTCATCCACGATCAACTGAAAACGGATGCCATTGCGGAGCAGTACGTCGAGGGTCGAGAACTCTATGTAGGGATCATGGGAAACCGCCGCCTTCACACGTTCCCGATCTGGGAGATGGTGTTCGAGAATCTTCCCGATGGTGCACCGCACATCGCCACGGCCAAGGTGAAGTGGGATCGTGACTATCAAAAGAAGAGCGGTATCAAGACTCGTGCGGCAAAGGACCTGCCGGACGGCATAAAGGAGCGGGTGCGCCGGCTGTGCAAGCGGGTGTACCGCATC
>JBDHDY010000819.1:0-2462 GCA_039591275.1 Gemmatimonadota bacterium
TTCAATACCTTTAAGTACTACATCTGTTTCGGTTTGAAATAACTCATACCAATTATTCTCAATTGGTTCTGTATCATTCAAATCAACGGCAATCTGTATATCAAATGCACCTCTTTGAATAGCATCGTGGTCATTGACACCCATCTTAAACATATAACCACTATCAACCTTTTCAGTAAACTTACTAATTGTTTCAACAGTATGTGTTGCTATTCTATCAACGCAAACCAACCGCTTCTCAACTTCCACAATCTTTTTATTAAGGTTTTCTAATTTTTGTAGAATCCTTTCAATAGTAGAGTATTCAAGGTTGTTTAATTCTTTTTCCAATTCATTAAATTCTTTTCTCATGATAATATATTTTTTGGTTAATTAATCATTTACTACTAAACTAAACTATTCAATTCAGAATAGCAAGTTTTTATGAAAGTATTTTTAAAATTTATTCTTCTTCGTCAATATTCCACCAAACTATAGTTTCGGGGCGTGTAGCTTCAGCATTAAATTCTACTAAACCATCTGTAGTTTTCAAGTATGCTAATAACTGTTCCCAAAACTAAAATTTTCGGATTGTGTGGTATCTTTTATAAACTTCATGACATTATCCTCAAGATTGTCAATATGTTTTTCAGCTTGTTGTTCTGTTTTAAATGTAGTATATATATCTACTTCTGTGTAAACTCCCATAATCTTATATTGTTTTATATTTGGTTAATTAATAATGTTTAATTTAATACTTCCACTTCAGCGTATCCTGTTTCACCATCGTTTAATAATGTTTAATTTAATACTTCCACTTCAGCGTATCCTGTTTCACCATCGTTTATGAGGCAATAAGCATCATATTCTTTTTTACCTTCTAGGACTGTGTGCATATTAAAGCCTTCTGCATCTGTCATCATATCACTATCCTCAATATACCCTAATCCAAAATCTTTTCTTTCATTATAATCTTCTTTACTAACAAGACCAATAACAGTAAAAGAAATATTGTCGTAATCAAAAACCACTTTGATTTTAATGTTTTTCATAGTGTTATATTGTTTTATATTTAAAACATCTCTTGCACTTTCTTGCAGAGTTTTTCTATTCTTTTAACGAATGCTATCGCATCTCGTTTACTCTTAGCATATGCGAAGAATTGACAATATTCAGAGTCAAACTGTATGGTCTTACAAGCCACATTCTTCTTAACCCAACTTTCAAAGTCATATGCACCATCAAACTCCTTAACAGTATGTTCACTACTCACATTACCACTAATGGTGTAACTTACTTTCTCATCATAACCCTCATCTCTGTAAACATCTAACCCTATTGGGGAATCATAAATTCTACTCATAATCTTATAATTTTGGTTGGTTAATTAATAACATATTCTAAGCATACACATAAGACATAAAATATTGGGTGTCATTAAACTGTTCATCATTAACTCTATCCATAAAATCAGAGATAGGTTCAACCTCTATAAACTTAGAAAGTTCTGTTGTAATCCCTAATTTCTGTATGACATTCATTAATACATCTATTGCAGTTGCTTGTACTGAACCACCTATATTAAATTTAGTGTTTTCAAGATTTTCACAAAGTTTTCTTGCTTCATTAAACCCATCTACATCTATTAATACTATGTAAGTTTTCATAATCTTATAATTTTGGTTTGGTTAATTAATCATTCTTTTAAATAAATCCTAAAAATCTTGAAGGCTTACAATATTCTGCCGAAACATACTTTTCAGCTTCCTCTTCTGACCTACCCATTCTCATTTCATTCTTTATCATCTTCAGCTTAAAGCCTTCCATTATGTCCTTACATATGTTATGACTTCCTTCATTCCTACCATCATGTCGGTAGTCATCACTTGCCACGTGTTCTATGAGTTGTAATAGCACTCTTATACCACTCTGTTGGAGAGTTCGGTGTTGGCTACAGAAACTATTAATAAAGTCCTCTGTTGGACAACTGAAGTTGTTTACAAAGTCTCCAAAAGCATCTGCCATTTCTTTACCATCTTTCATAATCCTATAATTTTGGTTTGGTTAATTAATCATTTCTACTAAACTAAACTATTCAATTGACAATAGCAAGTTTTTATAGAAAAACTTTTAAAATAATTATATTGTTTTATATTCTGTCTATCAAATCTATCCTCCACTACATCTAATACTGCATTGATGAAACCATCTGTACACTCAATCTTATATTCACTACTATCGTTTAATTCATCCACCTTCATCTTAACATCCACACCCGACCAATAACAAATCTTTCTTGGTTCTTCAACCAATATTAAAATATTGCGAACCGCTTCATTTATAAGTGCTAACTTTTTTTCAAGTGGACTACCATCTGTGAAGGTTCTTCTCGGTTTTGCATCAGCCGTATAGATTAAATTGGTGATTACTCTTCTAATTTCGTTTTCCATCTTATTTAGTTTTATATATTTGGTTAATTATTG
>JBDHDY010000820.1:0-2367 GCA_039591275.1 Gemmatimonadota bacterium
TCACGAGTCCGGTGCTCCAGCGCCCGAGGGGCGCCAGGCGCCGGAGCAGCAGCAGGCCGGCGACCAGGATTGGAAGGCCGTAGATCAGCACCTCGGCGAAACAGAGGGCCCGCTTCCCCAGCATCGACGGCTCCAGTGCCGGATCCACGAGACCGTAGAAATAGGTGCCGGCCCAGAGAGCCAGCAAGCCCAGAGCCAGAGCGATCCGCCGCCGCGGCGAGCCCCAGCCCGGGATCCCCACCGCGAACGCGGTCCCTATCGCGAGCGCCGCCGCGGCGATCCCGAGAATCGTCTCGGCCGCGAAGCGGGGCGAGGCGAGAAGCTGATCCGCGAACCCGGGCCGCATGGGCTGCACCGCGAGCGTCACGGCCACGACGAAGATCCAGGCTCCGATCCACCACAGCAGGGCCAGCTGGAACGGCCCGCGCAGGCGAGGTGCGGGGCCGAGCTCCTGGGAGAGCTCTCGGATCAGCTCGCTCCGGCTTCGCACGTCAGTCCCCCTCCTGGGCCAGCAGGCGCCGCACCTGCTTGATTCCCCTGTGAACGCGGCTCTTCATCGCGGTCACGCTCACGCCTGCCTGGCGGGCCGCCTCGTCGAGCGAGTGGCCTTCGAGCTTTGTCATGAGCAGTGCGTCGCGGTACTCCGGCGCGAGCCCCCGCAGCGCTTCCGCCGCCTGGAGCGCAACCACGGGGTCGGCGATCGGGGCCAGCGGCTCCTCGCCGCGGCCTTCCTGCGCCTCGTGTCGGTAACGCGTTCCGCGGCGCCGCAGCACGTCGATCGCTTTGTGGCGCACGATCGTGAACATCCAGGGTCGGAACCGCCGAGCGGGGTCGTAGGTCGCGCGGGCGCGGTGGATTGCGAGCAGACACTCCTGCACGCAATCTTCAGCCTCGGCGTCCCCGGTGTTCGCGCGGACCATCCACTCCGACCAACGCGCCTCCTCCTCGGCGCGCGCTTTCCCGGCACGGTCTCGCGGTCACTCGATTCCCATAGCCCCACGAGAATGCCGCGGCCGGCACCTTCACGCACGCCTGCGGCCGGGCGCTCGTGAATCCTCGCTACCTGCTTTCCCCTAGCCCAACTTCGCCAGTTCAGAGGTCGGATTTGAGGGATTCCGGGGAGTTACGCCTCTGGGTTGGCACTACATTTCGACGACGTGTGGGGGGATCCGGAGGCGTTCGGGGAGCCGTAGACCGAGGCGATCGAGCAGCATCGCCTGGGCTTTGTCCGGCCGAATCACGCAGCGGATTCGCAGCTCCCGACCGGGGTGATCGGCCAGAGGCAACACCACGTCGGTGCTTTGGATCCGAGCGATCTCCTCCAGGATCGTGCGCGGGTGTCGGGTTGGATCCAAGACCCGTCCACCGCAGCGAGATCCTCGAACGTGGTTCGCGCGAAGCCCTCCGCGTCGACTGGTTCGATGGCTCGAGCGAGAACCACATGGCGCTGGGCGGTCGCCCTCGCCGGATCCTCGGGCAGTTCCCGAGCTGGCGAGACTCGCCGCAACGGAAGTCGAAGCTGAACGCGCCAGGACGATCTTGAAAGAGACCTGGGGCGAGGAGAACCGCGTTGGAACGGAACGCGGACAGACCGGGCCGCCGCGGCGCGAGCGAGCACGCAGCGGCGGCCAACCACCCCTCGATTGAAGGCGCCTACGACACGAAACGCAGGCCAGTCCAATTCACCGGTGGGTAGGTAGCCCCCCGAGGGCCTGCAGATGCCTCAGGGCTCTTCTCTTCCCGGCCCCAGGAGCGGGCAAAGGAAATAGGCATCTCCTGAATCCATCTCGCCGTCACCATTTGCGTCCACCCACCATCGACCACCAACATACTCAGGATCGCCGAGGCCGAATTCCGTCTGCAGCCCCGTAGGACCCGCCATTTCAAGAAGTTGAAAGGGACCATTGGCCGGCAAATCCTTCAACACGATTGAATCGTAGAACAGATCCTGGCTTGTAACATAAACGACTGGCTGCAGCCGAGGATTGTTCTTCCCTCTCGCATTGGCGGTGTTAGTCAAAACCAAAGTGAGAACAAGTACGGGGAGTATACTCAGATAGATCAGTATCTTTCTCATAGTCTTTTCCTTTCGTGCTCTTGGAAGGTTTGAATACATTTCAAACAAAGGGGCATCACGCGTATTCCACCTTGCTACCACATCCTGCGGAACGCTAGCCTTGATGTGTAATAGTATTTGCGTGAAGTCACGGAAGTGTCACAAAAGCCTAGTTTCTTGGTAACAGTTTTGGACGGGTGTCGGGTTGGCTCCATAAACACAGACTCTCCGAGTGCAGGGCAGCAGCAGTACATACCCATGGCCGCCAGGATGGAGTCGTAATAGAGGCCCCTGGCTCTCCACATAGATGA
>JBDHDY010000821.1:0-2169 GCA_039591275.1 Gemmatimonadota bacterium
AATATCCGCTGAATACGGGATGAGCGATGTCCAAGGCTATCAGCCATGGGACACCGGCATCCTTTCTCGCATCTTCGGAGGCCATCCAGGACCACCTTGAATTGGCCCTGAGCATCCAGGCATTCAGACTGAGCCATTGGATCCTTCCAGTATCCTCGTCGAGCATTCACCTCATATCGGAACGGGCTCGGAAGGATCCCAAGTTTCAGTTCACGAGCTTAGCTCATTTGCTGAACGAAGGATTCCTGAAGGAATGCTACTTTGATCTTGGCAGGGACCGAGCCAGTGGCATTGTTGACTAATCGAAGCTCGATTCTGCAAACTGTCACTCCACATATCAACAAAAGGGCTGATAAACATATAGGGTTCCTGTCGTGAGGCAGTGTACATTGTGAATCCAGAAGGCCGCCTGTGAGGGCAGCCCAAGGATGGCTGACACTAAAACTCAATGAAAGGAGCCCGACCATGCATAAAACATTATTCTGCGGCGTCGATCTGCATGGCAACAACGCGATGTATGTTATCACGGATGGACGCGACAAGCAACTGTTCCGGAAACGATTGCCGAACCGGTTGCCGACCGTCCTGGAATCTCTGGAGCCTTTCCGCCAGCGGCTCAAGGTTGTTGCCGTCGAATCGACGTACAACTGGTACTGGCTGGTGGATGGATTGCAGGATCATGACTATCCCGTCGTGCTGGCCAACCCCGCCCAGATGGATCAGTACAACGGGATCAAAGAGGCCGACGATCTGACGGACGCTGCGTTCATAGCACGCGGCCGGTGCGGGACCTGCTACGGCGAAGGACCCTCGTCGTGCGGCACCGAACCGCCATCAAGCAAAGCTTGCAGAACATGGCCATGCGGCAAACAGGTCAGAGCCTCGGCTGGCGTGCCATCCGGAAGCTCAGCAACCCGGAGCGTACGGAGCTTCTGGGGGACAACGATTGCCTTGCATTTGTGGCCTCGCAGCAGGTGGACCTCATCGAGCTGCTCAGCGAGAAGATCGAGCGGTTCGAGGAGAAGATCCTGGAGCATGCCCAGCTCAAGCCAGCCTACGTGTGCCTGCTGACCATACCCGGCGTGGGCATGATTCTGGCGTTGACGATCATGCTGGAGACCGGGGGCATCGGGCGATTCGAGACGGTCGGGGACTATACGTCTTACTGCCGCTGTGTCCGAGCCACCCGCACGTCCAACGGCAAGAGCAAGGGCAAAAACAACAGCAAGAACGGCAACGGCTATCTGGCCCGCAATGGGGCCCTGGCCACGAAGGCATTGGCGGCGAAGTGGAGCAAGGCGGCTTACTACATAATGAAACGACAGGAGGCTTTTGATCTGACACGTGTGTTCGGATAAGCGAAACAATGCGGCGGTCGATCTTGTGATGCTGTTGGCTGGGACCACTCAGGGCTGATTGGACGGCCGCCGCATCGGTGTATTGAAATACGAAACGACTCAGGTCCTTTGAAATCTCTTTCGCCCGCGCCATGAGTCAGCCGTGTTTGAATGCCTCGTCCGACGGGGCAAGTCACAAGGTCTGTTACGTCCGTCCCGTTGGATGGATAAAAGATTGAACAGGGTGCGGTACTGACGTTGTTCTGGTCCCGACGGGGTCGGGATGGGGCCTGGTGCTTCTGTCACAGACGGAAGGAACCGAGGCCAGATCCAGATGGATGACTGCACGAAAGAGCCGTCTGCTTGCGGCAGGCGGACTCGATAAGTGAATCCATACTGAACTCGCAGGAGCGAAAAAGAACGATGGAGCCTGGGCGTCTCGATACGTTTGTGTCAAGCGTCAAAACAAAACGCAGTACAAGAAAACCGAAAGCCCGCCGGGGTTTTATAGGCGTGAAGTTTTTCGGTCCGGAGAAAGTATTTTTTCACTTGACAGGAACCTATATGGATGGAAAGTATTTTTTCACTTGACAGGAACCTATATGGATGCCAGCCCTTTGACTTTCTTAGTATGACGAATGTGCAGGGGTTATGGCGTTATCGCCCGGTCATAGATACGAACGTCATCAATCAGGCCGGAGAAGAAAGTCCCGACTTCGAGATTCTTGCCGGTGCCAATGTACAGGCCGCTGGCTGAGTCGCCGAACTGCGCCTGGGTGTCTCTGGCAACCTCGACATCGTCGACATACAAGATTCTATTGGAGCCGTCCCA
>JBDHDY010000822.1:0-4113 GCA_039591275.1 Gemmatimonadota bacterium
GTCAAGCGCCTGGATGTCAAGCCGACCCAGGTCGCTGCCTGACGCCCCGACCGGCCAGATTATGGAAGCGCCCCGGTGTTCGGGGCGCTTTCATTTTATCCGAGCGCCACGAGCGACACCCGACCAAGCTATGCGGGCTAAAGAAAGCCATTCGGTTGGAGCCTGCGATCCAGGACTCATCCCTGTCTGAGCCCGACGCAAATCGTTTTCTGAGAGCCCACGATGTCCGCAATTTATGCAGTGGACGGCTCCCACCACCGGCATCGCATTGTCCCAAATTCCGGCTGCTGTTGGGTAACAGCGAATGTCTCTTCTTGGCTAGACCGAGACTATATGCACGCTGCGAAACCAGGTCGGCAATGAGTCGCTAAGCGGAAGTTCGAGCCCATCTCGACCGCTTTACCCCAGCAAGCGGAACTGAATCGGCCGAGGCCGGTACGGGGAATTTTGACCCTGAGCGGACCCAATTGGACCGGCTATTAGAGTGAATTCCCGATCAGCGATGATACTTTTCACCAAGTCGCCGATCGATATTATTCTGCTTTCATGCCTTCCACCACTATCTTCGCGCAGGCCTCTGCGACCGCGGAGCGGTATATTTCGCTCACGTTATCGACCCAGCCGGCCTCGATGACAAAGTCGTCGCGCGCGCTCCCCCAGGCGCTCTTCTCCTTCAGGGCCACGAACTTTTCCGGCTGCTGCTCCGCTTTGGCAACGCAGAGTGGCGTAAATGCTAGGACGATAGCCCCCTCTGCGCTTGCCGTCTCCATCTTTCCGGCCGTTCCGCCCGTTACCCAGCCACCCCAGGCGAAACCGATTATGATTGCAGCGATCGCGCCACCGATCACGCCCAATACCGTGGGCTTTACCCATTCTAGTACCTTCATTGCGAAATCTCCCACGTCCTGTTTTGAAGCCTTATCCGGGATTCCCCATGTGGAACCCTCTCAGATGGTTGAGGGTGACTCGAAATCGACCGACGTGCAATCTGCTTGCGTCCTGCGGCCGCCTTTGTGGCTAGTCCATCTGGTAAATCGGCAAAAAGGCGGCCGTGCCGGAGAAAACGAGGCGCACGATCGTCGCGCCATCTGTCAACTTCCGAATCTGGCTAGCAGCACGCATGCAGGGGTGCGTCGCGGTCCGGCCGCTTTCTATCAGAAAGCCGACGTTGGAAACTGAACGTCAGCTTTCCAACGGATTTCGTCAGCTTGACCCATGGCAGCGGACCCGTTGACCGCCTCGCCCCATGGTCTGAAGGTGACCCTGGGTGTATGAAAACGAACTCCTTGGAGTCCGAGTTGAAATATTGATTCATTAGGCCGGATTTCGTCGCAACAATGATTCGTCCACACTACCTTCCCGGTTCACTTGTTGCGGTATCGGTGTTGGCGTCTGTGTTTTCATACAGCCAAGACCCATTCCGGACATATAGAAACAGCAGTAAGAGGCCGCTATTTCAACCCACGTTATGCTGCACCACATATCGTCATCCTCGATTTAAAATTGCGCAATGTACGTTGACGTCGAACCAGCTTCCCCCTTGTTGAAATCACTCGTCTGCGCCAATGCTCTGCCTAAATCGTGGGACAGCGGCAAGTCGGCTAAATGTGAATAGGAGCCAGCGATGACGACGGAAACAGAGACACGCCCTTGGGAGCGGTTGCGCGATTTCGCGGACGCCGAAGATGCCGCTGGCCTCGAGATCTATCTTTCATCACTCGAGCCGAGCGAGGCGGTGCGCGCCATCTTACGCCTCGATGCTGACCGTCAAGAGAGAGTGCTGACAACCCTATCGCCAGCCGAAGCGGCCGACCTGATCAAGGATCTGCCCGACGAGCAGGCGGTCGAAATTATTGAACATCTTGCGCCCACCTATGCCGCAACTATCGTCACCGAAATGCAAAGCGACGAGCAGGCCGATCTGCTTGCCGATTTGGAAAGCGAGGATGCTGAAGCCATCCTGCGGGAGATGCCACCCGAAGACGCCACCGAGGCACGCCAGCTGGCGAGCTATGCCGATGACGTGGCCGGCGGTCTGATGGTGACCGAGTTTTTCAAGTTTGAGGAGAATGTAACTGCCGGCGATGTACTGGACGATTTGAACGCGCGCGCCGATGAGATCGATGACTATTTCACGCGATACGCCTATGTCGTTTCCGCGTGGGGTAAGCTGGTTGGCGTCCTGGAGGTGCGTGACCTGGCGCTAACGCCGCGGCGAAATCCCTTGGCCGAGATCATGGTGCCGGCTTCGTTCGTCAAGGCGGAGATGAGTCTGGACGAACTTAAAAGCGTTATCGAAAGGCATTTTTACGCGGCCATCCCGGTGGTCGACCGGCACGATAAGTTATTGGGCGTGGTGCGTCGTTCGGCAGTTCAGGAAGCGCTCGCCGAGCGCGCCGAGCGAGAGATGCTGCGGATGCAAGGCATCGTCGGAGGAGACGAAATCCGCACGCTACCGATAATTACCCGGGCGCGCCGCCGGTTGTCTTGGCTCAGCGTCAATATCGTTCTCAACATCGCTGCCGCCAGCGTTATCGCACTGTTCATCGATACCCTCGAAGCGGTCATTGCACTTGCCGTGTTCCTACCGATCATTTCCGATATGAGCGGGTGCACCGGCAATCAGGCGGTCGCTGTCAGCATGCGCGAATTGTCGCTGGGCATCGTCAAGCCGTTCGAGGCGTTTCGGGTGTGGTTGAAAGAAATATCGGTTGGCTTCATCAATGGCGTCGCACTGGGGGCGGTTCTCGGTATTGTCGCCTGGGCCTGGAAAGGTAATCCCTATCTGGGGCTCGTGGTCGGTGGCGCGCTGGCGCTCAACACGATGATCGCTGTCTCCATCGGCGGTGTCGTGCCGTTGCTACTAAAACGGATTGGTGTGGACCCGGCACTGGCCTCGGGCCCGATCCTCACCACGGTTACCGATATATTCGGGTTTTTCCTGGTTCTGAGCTTTGCCGCCTTGATGTTAACGAAACTGACATAGAAGATTAACGATCGCGGCTCGACAGTGCTTTATTAGCTTTCGCTGAAGGGCAATTTTGGCCCTAAACGGGCCTGCTTGAAGGCGGCTGAAGGGGAACGGACGTGCCTTTAACTTGGGGGCAGACTACCGTTTCGTGCCTCAAATGCACGAAGTCGTGCAGCCAGCGCGTCGCGCCTGTCACCGTGCGCCGCCATGTCGGCGCGCGCCCGCGCCGACGCAAGGGTTTGGGGGAGACCTGTGTGTTTGGCGGTGTCGACCACCAGCCAGCGGCATGGGCTCAAGCTGCCATAGCGGGCAAAGGTCACGCCGGTGGCCGCGATCAGCAATACAACAACGAGAATCAGCCAACGCATGGCGCCGATTTTAACACGAGCCGGGTCGGAAATAAGGCGTGCCACTGAAGCAAGGCGAAGTCCATTTAGCCTGACAGCCAGCCCATATTAGCTTTTGCTGAATGTCTGGTTTTGGCTATATGCAGACATCCAGAGGGTAGCTCGCGAGCGTCCGCTTTACCCCCGAAAGCAGACATTACCGGCGGAGAATCGCGTCGCTACCCGAAAGCAGACATTCTGTGTCTGCTTTAGCCTAAGCAGGGCATGACCTCGCTCTAAGCCACCTCGGGCAAAATCGCCGGTGATGCCTTCTAAATAGGCCTTGGCGTCAAACTTAGCGCCTGCTTGCTGAATGTCCTCTAGGTATTCAATCAACCCATCTGAATAACAATACGTGATATGGGGTAACCCGTCGCCGCCAACAAGCTTGGTCATTAGAACGATGCCACCTCGATCGTAATGCGCGTCGAGGTCGTCGGCGCTCGTCTGCACGCCATCCCTATACCATTCCCTATCCCATTCTGGAGGGAGCGCGGCGTTGGATTTCTGGTTCTCACTCATCGTCTCAATTCCTTCTCTAAAACGTGTTGCGATGGCTGTTGAAAGAGGAACCGGCTAGTTCCATCGCGCATCTAACCGGCGCCATTCTCACGGGTGCTGCCGCAGCGAAATTGCGTCAGCTAGGTGTCCCCTGAGCTCGGGCGTTGCTTTTTGTAGTGCTCCGGGCGCCGCCATTTGTAGTGGTTCAGCGGCTTGTCCCTGATCCAATCCTCGTAATAGCCCTGCAAGTCTTCC
>JBDHDY010000823.1:0-3015 GCA_039591275.1 Gemmatimonadota bacterium
AAAAAAATGAGCTCGTTTGGCGAGCTAAAGGTGTCACGACGGCGTGCCCTGCCTCAGCCAATCCAAAATCAGCGAACTGTTGGCTGCTTCGTACCTCGCAAGGGGAGTGAATGTTCCCCCGCCGCTCACCGCCGCCCTAGTAATTAGTAATTAGGTGTTAGTAATTAGCTGTTAGCTGTTAGCTATGACGCTTGAAGGCTTGCCGTGTCCCTGAGGAGCCTTGCCCTTCGAGACGCACGCCTCCGGCGTGCTCCTCAGGGCCGCGGCGTCTCGAAGCCTGTCCTGAGCTTGCCCTGAGGAGTGCTCCAACGGAGCACGTCACGAAGGGCGCAGTCCGACCAAGCAATGCCAGGTCTTCTTGTTTTTTTGGCCGCAGATAAACGCGGATGAACGCGGATTCCCCATTCCAAGCGCCCCAGGTTTAGGTTTTCCCAACCCAAACCCCACCAAACGCGAATCGGTGTTTGAGCTCGTCACAGCCGGCCGCTGGCCGCAGGCAGCAGGGTGGGGCAAGGGGGCGGGGGCGGGGGCGGGGGCGGCGTGAAGCTAGCAACTAACAACCAAAAACTAAAAACTAAAAACTAGTGCGCCTCACACCTGCTCGAGCAGCGAGCGCACTAACGGCACGAGCAGAAAGGCAGACAAGGCGGCGCAGAACATCGCTTCGCGCAGCACATACGCCCAAAAGACGAGCGGACGGTCCGCGCGACGTACCACTCTGGGACGTGTCATGCGAAAGCGGTAACCGGAATTCGCCCACCATTCCAGACGCCGCGTGATCTTTCCCGATCCTGCAGCGCGAAGCAGCCGTGCAATCCAAAGCACGGCTGGGAACGCGATGGCCATCTGAAACGCCCACACCGGTCCCGCCAGCACTCCCACCGCCGCGGTGACGAGGGCGAAACCCAGCACCAATATCCTGAATATCTTTGCAGTTGGTGGTGTGTGGTACATCGTGGCACTCCCCATCGCGGGCGTAGTCCGGCGCGGCGGATCTAAACTAATGACCGAACTCGAGGAGCGCTGTGGCGGGAATCACGTTGCCCCGCCCCCCGCCACCGCCCCAGCTGTTAGCTATTAGCTGTTAGCCTCCCCGCCGCCCGGCCCCAGGGAGTGGGGAGGAGGGAGAATGGATGGAGGACCGCGCCCTTCGAGACGCCTTGCTTCGCCTGTCCTGAGCGCAGTCGAAGGGCAAGGCTCCTCAGGGACACGGCAAGCGTTCAGATCAGAATCGCAAATCTGCAATCTGCATTCTGCGATCACCAATCATTGGACTCTCCCTTCTCCCTCATCACAACTAACAACTAATGACTGATGACTAATCACTAACACCAAAAAACCCCGGGCTCTGCACCCGGGGCTCGTTGTGACCGATCCTGTATACCATACACTGTACACCCTGCGGCTGGGGAATTTGAAAGCCGGAGGGCAAGGCTCTCCGGCTTTCGGGCGCACCAAACTGGCTACGCAGATCCGCAATCTTCATTGCACCTTAAGACCGGTTCAGCGCCGAGTCAAGGGCCGCGGCGGTGCTGGCGGTCGGATTCGAACCGACAGGGGCGTGAGCCCAACAGATTGCGGATCTGCTGCGTTTACCAGTTTCGCCACGCCAGCACCTATCCGACAACGAACCCTGGTAACCCGAAGGCGAGACGCACGGATTTCGCAATCGCTCCGGGCCGCCTAGTACAGGATAGGGGTGCGGTTCGGCCAGCCTGTCATCGAATTGGTGCGGCGATGGACCAAAGTTTTGCGTGCTGCCAAAAGAGAACACGGAGAACGCACAGCCCCACGCCACGCCGGTGATTGAGGCATGGGGCTCGCCCCGCGCCCTTCGAGACGCGCTCGTTGCCGAGCGCTCCTCAGGGACGCGGTCACACTGACACTGCCGGAGCCTTTGGGCGGGGTGGGGCCTTCTCCCTTCTCCCTTCTCCCTTCTCCCCTCTCCCTGTTTCATCTGCGTTGAATATGAAAACCCCGGGCTGTGCACCCGGGGGCTCTTGGTTATCGATCTTGCAGATCCTACACCCCACACCCCACACCCTACACCCTACACCCTACACCCTTCTATCTCCGCTCCCTCTCCACCATCATCGCCATAACCGGCGCACCGTCACGCAGCCGCTCGAGTCCGCCGACTACGACCACCTCACCGGCCTCGAGGCCACTCCGCACTTCCACGAACCCAGGAGTGCGAACGCCGAGCTCGACTGCGCGGCGGGCGGCTTTGTCTTCTGCAACCACCCAGACATACGTTGCGCCTTCCAATGGAAGGATCGCGTCTTCGGGGATGACCACCGCATCCGTACGCACGCCCGTTGCCAGGCTTGCCTCGACAAACATGCCGGGCTTGAGGTCGCGAGCGGGATTGTTCACCCGCGCCTTGACATTGATCGTGCGGGACGGAAGCTGCACCACCGGGTCTACGAAATCTACCGTTCCGGTAAACTCCTTATTAACAGCCGCTACGCGGAACGTCACCTGCTGGCGTTCTGCCAGCCGGTCGGCGTAGCGCTCGGGCACCTGAAACGCCGCGCGCTGGGGATCTACTGTCTGAAGTGTCGTGAGATGTGTGCTGGTCGTCACGTAATCACCGACACTCACCAGTCGCTCGCCCACGATGCCGGAAAAGGGAGCCCGCACGACGGTACGCTCGAGTCTTAACTTCTGTAACTCATACTGCGCCTGCGTGCTTCTGGCATTCGCCTCGGCCGCGTCGAGATCGGCGGGCGAGAGGGCTTCTTGCACGATCAAGTCGCGGGCGCGCTTCACCGCCTGTTGCGCAAGATCCCGCTCCGCTTCGAGCCTTGCTACTTGATGGATCAACTCGCCGTCGTCCACCTTGAACAGCGGCGTACCACGTCTGACCTCCGTACCCTCGCGCACCAGGACTTCCTTGAGCCTTCCCTCGATATCGGGGCGCAGCTCGATGGACTGCACGGCCTCGATGGCGCCTGTCGCCGAGATGGCGTCCACGACTGTGTCAGCCGCCGCGGCCACGGCCTCTACCGGCAT